>NZ_JAZHDB010000098.1:0-66928 GCF_036584575.1 Desulfolutivibrio sp. | reverse complement strand
CACAACGCCGTGTCCAAGGAGCGGCGCATCGGCCAGATGCGCATCAAAAAGCCGTCAAAAAAGGGGTCTCCCCCTCCCGGTTCCTTCCTCCTCCTCCCCCAGCAAAGGGGGCGTCATGCGAATCATACCGGCGGCGGATGTCATCGAGGCCGTAGCCACGATGTGCATGGAATCGAACGTGGAACTTCCGGCCGACGTATGGGCCAAGTTTCGCGAGTGTGCGGCCAAGGAGGAGTCTCCCTCGGCCAAGGAGATTTTCCGGCAACTGCTGGAAAATGCCGCTCTGGCCAAGGAAACCAGGCTACCTCTGTGTCAGGACACGGGGCTGGCCGTCTTTTTCGTGGAGCTTGGCGAGGACTGCCGGGTGGAAGGGGGCCTTCGCGAGGCTGTGAACGAGGGCGTGCGCAAGGGCTACAAGGACGGCTACCTGCGCAAATCCTCCTGCGATCCCTTCACCCGCAAAAACACCGGCGACAACACCCCGGCCATCATTCACATCGATCTGGTCCCCGGAGACAGGCTGAAACTCTTTTTCATGGCCAAGGGCGGCGGCAGCGAGAACATGTCCCGGGTGACGTTTTTAAGCCCCGCCCAGGGCTGGCCGGGCATCAAGGAGTTCGTGGTGCGCCGGGTGGCCGAGGCCGGTCCCAACCCCTGTCCGCCCACGGTGATCGGCGTCGGCATCGGCGGCAACGCCGAACTGTCGGCCCTTATCGCCAAAAAGGCGCTCATGCGCTCCCTTGACGACGTGCATCCCGATCCGGACATCGCGGCCAAAGAAAAAGAACTTCTCGACGCCATCAACGAACTGGGCATCGGCCCCATGGGCCTGGGCGGCAAGACCACCTCGCTTGGGGTCAAGATCGCCGTGGCGCCCTGTCATCTGGCCAGCCTGCCCCTGGCGGTCAACGTGCAGTGCCATTCCTCGCGGCACCGGGAGGTGATCCTCTAATGTCCACCACCTACAAGCTGACCACGCCGCTTTCGGACGAGGATGTCTCCAAGTTGGTCATCGGGGATGTGGTGCTTTTGACCGGCGTCATCTACACCGCCCGGGATGCGGCCCACAAACGCCTCGTGGAGTCCCTGGATAAGGGCGAGGCGCTTCCCTTCGACCTTAAAGGGGCGCTGATCTATTACGTCGGTCCCACTCCAGCGCCTCCGGGACGCCCCATTGGCGCGGCCGGTCCCACCACCAGCTACCGCATGGACAGCTACGCCCCGAGGCTCCATTCCCTGGGGCTCAAGGCCACCATCGGCAAGGGCAAGCGCAGCGACGAGGTCAAGGCGGCCCTTACGGCGCACAAGGCCGTCTACTTCGGGGCCACGGGCGGTGCGGGCGCGCTTTTGTCCCAGTGCATCAAGGCGGCCAAGGTCATCGCCTATGAGGACTTGGGCCCCGAGGCCATTCGCGAACTCACGGTGGAGGATTTTCCGCTTCTGGTCATAAACGACACCAAGGGCGGCGAGCTGTATGTCAAGCCCAAGATCGACTGATTTCCCGGTCGGTTTTGGCGGAGCACAGGCCCTGACGCGGCTTGGGCGGGAAACCGTCCGGGCCGCGTTTTGCGTGTGGCGGCGGGGGAGCATCCCCATTCAGGGGGCGAGGGAGGCCGACGCGTCGGCGTCTTCCCCAAGCAGCAGCAGGGCCCCGACCGGGGTCGCGTCGGGAAGGTTGGGGCCAAAGCGGCTTTCGTAGTATTCGAAGGCATCGATGATATCCAGGTAGGTTCCGTCGAATCCGGCGGCGACAAGTTTCCCGATGTACGAATCCGCATCTCCGAAGATGATCCGTCGCCAGCCGTCCATCCAGTAGCGGACCTTGTAGTTGCCTGCCCAATCCGGGTTTTCCGCATCCAGCCAGGGCGGCGGCGAGGTGGACCAGGCCGCCTGCCAGTAATCCCGGTAGACCTCGGCCTCGCCGATGCTCATGTAGGCCGCCACCAGCCGCGTTCCCCCATTCTTTTTGGTCTTGAGCGAGGCCACCTGGGCGGGCGTCAACATCGCGTCGGCAAAATAGGCGTCCATGATGATGAGGTCGTAGTCGGTGTTGCGCAGATCGTCGAGATAGGCCTCCACGGTGGCGTAGCCTTCATCCGGAGAGAGGAGATACAGGAGGTTTTTCGCCGCAGAAAGCGACGTCACATCGCCCTGGTGGACGTTGTAGGGACGGGCCGGATAGTCCGGAATGACGTCCAGGTCGCGTCTGGGGGCGGCAAAGGAGACATAGCCCCTGGCGGCGTTTTTGGCGTAGGAATCGTCCATTTTGGCGTGTGTTGCGCAGTAGTCGGCCACAAGGGGCGGGACTCCGGCGTTTTTGGCCAGGTCGAGATACCCGGCAAGATACGCGGAAACATCGTCCGCCGTGGGTTGGTCGTCGTCGGGATAGCCGTAGAACAGGCTTTCCTGGCCCGTGCCGCTGACGGCTGCGGCATAGTCGGCGGCCAGGGGGCCGGTGCTGTCCTGGCCCAGGCTGAAAAGCTCCACGCCGTTTTGGGGAATGATCAAAAAACCTGGAGCGGACGTGCGGGCGAAGGCGGCGATGTCTTGGACGAACTGGCGCATGGCCTGGCGATAGGTTTCGGCCTGGGCGGCAGGGGGAAACGCCCCGTGGATCGTCACGGCCATCCACATGACCAGGAAAAACAGCGGCAGACGGCGGACGGCGACAGGAACGGGCATCGGTTGCTCCCCGTGTCGGTGCGGTGATTGATGGCGTGAGAGTGAAACGCGCGACCGGGAAAAGTCAAGCCCATGGGACGGAGTGGGGGGCGTTGGTTGCGCCGCAAGCGGCAAAAGCCTCTCCCCGTCTTGCGCCAGGGCCCCGGCCAATGTGGTCAGCAGGGGCGGGAGCCGGTCAGTTCATTCAAGAAGGAACGCTCCTCCAGAGAGAGAACATCGCGGGAATAGGGAAGGGGCAGGCTGGTCTGCTGCCGATGCAATTCCAGGGCGGCCCGGATCTTGCGAATGATCTTGGTCGGGGGAGCGGATTTGCAGAAAAATCCGAAGATGGTGTTGTTGTTGATGACGTTCATGATGGTTTCCGGGGACGGGTCGTCGGCCAGAACGATGTGCACGATGTCCGGGCAAAGACGCCGCACCTTGGACAGAAAGGATCGGCCGTCGGGGGAGGGCAGAAACAGATCGGAAACCACAACGGAAAAGGGGCCGTTTTGCCTGAGACGGTTCAAGGCTTCAACGGGGTTTTTCGCGGTATCCACGCAAAAGTGCCGAGAGAGGATATGGGCGTGATAGGCGAGAGCCAAGGGGTCGCTGTCGACGATGAGCACTTTTTGTTCCATGCGCAAAATGGGTTTCCGGTGTGCCAGCCGGACGGAGAAGTCCCGGCGGTGGCGCCTTACGAAAACCAGCCTCCTGCACATGCTATGCAAAACTCGAACCATCGGGAGCGGGAAAAACCGGCCAGTCCTTATTTGGAGCACCGCCCCTCTTTTTTGAAGCTTTCGAAGAAATTGCAATCGCCCAGGTCGCAGGCCGCGCGGTAGTCCCGGCAGGCCGCCGCGTCATCTCCCATGCGTTCATGGGCCAGTCCCCGGTTGGACAGGGCGGCGGCGTCGCCGGGGCGTAGGGAAACGGCCGTATTGTAATCCGCCAGGGCCTTTTGCTGGTCGCCCAGGTTATTGTAGGCGTTGCCCCGGTTGTTGAAGATGTCCGGGTCCGTGGGGTTGAGGGCGGCAGCCTTGTCCAGGAGCTCCAGGGCTTTTTTATGGTTGTTTTTTTTTGAGGCGGCGAGGGCCTGCCGGAACAATTCCATGGCCTGGACGCGCTGTGCCGGATCGATTTGCTGCTGTGGCGTGGCCGGTGCAGCCGGTGCATTCGGTGCGAAGTGTGCAATCGGTGCAGTCCGGGAAGTGCCGCCGTGAACCTCGGAGGCCACGGGGATGATGACCGCCTCATCCGTTTTACGTTCCGCGGCGCGGCCCTGTTGTCCCGTATGGGATAGCCGGGGCGGAGGCGGCGCAGCCGGTTCGGTCGGCGCGTGTCCAGCGGCCGGGAAGGATCTGCCCAGGCTGACGCCGGAGGGATCCTCCCCGGGGGGCAGGGTCTTGACGTCCTCGCTGACCCGCTCCAGGCGTTTGAGGGACCGCTGCCGTACTTCGTCCTTGGTCAGGGCCGTTCCCGGCAGGGGAAGGGCCAGACAAACCAGCAGGGTAACCGCGCCGACGACAAGGTGGTGCATGCTCATGAGGGTATATGCTGTGGGGACGTCCCCGCTTATCTGGCCGGGATGGTTATGACCTGACCGTCGCGGATGTTGTCCGCCGACAGACCGTCGTTGGCTTTGAGAATCTCGTCCACGGAGAGGCCGTGTTTTTTGGCGATCTTGGTCAGGGTGTCCCCGCGCTGGATGGTGTAGGAGGCGGCGCCCTGCTTTTCCGGCGCTTTGACAGCTGTCGCCGGGGCTTTGGCCGGGCCTGCGGGTTTGGCCGTGGCCTGGGGCTCGGCCGACTTGGCCGGGGCCTTCTCCGGCTCCAGGGTCACGGTGATGTCGGGTTGCACGGCCGCAGTCGGCGCCTGGGCCGAGGGTCTGGCCGGAGTCGGCGTCAGTCGGGCCACCTGGGGCGTTTTTTTATCCACGACCACGTCCGTATAAAAAGTCTTGTATTCGGCCTGGTCGAGAATGCCGTCTTGATCCGCGTCGTAGGCCGCGAAATTTTCCACCACGGTGTCCGGGTAGACGAACACCAGTTCCTCGAAGATGATGCTGCCATCCTTGTCATGGTCCACGTTGGCGAAGGATTGTTTGTCTTCCTTGGAGCAGGACAGGGAGGCAAAAAGCAGGCACAGGGCGAGCAGCAGGGATGATTTTTTCATGGGGTGTCCTTTCTTACGCCATTAGGAAAAAGGGCTGGGTAAGGGTCGGGCGCGGGCCGCACAAGGACGGCGGGCGGAAACAAAAACGCGCCGAACGGGGATCGTGTAACCCATCGCGCCACGAAATTCCAGGAATCCCCATGGGGAGAATCCGGGGGGACGTTGTGCCCCGGGCATGCTTTCCCTTGGGCCTATTGCCTTGAAACCCACGAAAAAAGCTGATAGCTAGCCCGGACGCATCCATGCGGGAGCGTATCGTCACCGGTGTGGCGCCCGGACTTCAAATCCGGTGTGCGGTCGCGAGGTCGCAGGTAGGTTCGACTCCTATACGCTTCCGCCATCACTTGCTTTTTCTTGCTTACGCCAGATATTCGTACTTCTTTTCCCGTCGACCAGCCCCGCCTCAGCCCCGCAGGCGCCCCATGACCCGGATCGTTTGGCGCAGGCCTACAGCTTCATGCCGTATTGGGCCACCTTGTGCCGAAAGGTGCGGGAACTGATCCGCAAAAGTTCCGCCGCCCGGCTTTTGCTGCCCGATGCGGCGGCCAGGGCCCGGCGGATGGCCCGGGTCTCCGCCTCGCGCACCGCCGCCTCCAGGCTCAGACAATCCGGCTCAGGCCCGCCGGAGTCCCCGACCGTGTCGCAGCGCATTTCCAGCGGCAGGTCTGCAGCCATGATCTCCATGCCGTCCGGATGCAGAAGCACCACCCGTTCCATGAGGTTTTTCAGCTCCCGCACATTGCCCGGCCACAGATGATCCTCCAGGGCGCGTCGAGCGCAGGGGCGCAGATCCAGACCGTGTTTGTGATGGCGATGGCGAAACAGATCAAGAAAGTGCTCGGCCAGGGGCAGGATGTCCTCGCGCCGGTCGCGTAGCGGCGGCAGGGATATGGGCACGACGTTTAATCTGTAGTAGAGATCGGCCCGGAAAAACCCCGTCTGGACCATCTCGGGCAGACTGCGGTTGGTGGCGGCCACGATGCGGGCCAGAAAGGGCAGATCCTTCTCCCCGCCCAGGCGCTTGAAGGTGCGTTGTTCCAGAACGCGCAAAAAATCCACCTGGTTGGGCTGGGGAATCTCCCCCACCTCGTCCAAAAACAGGGTGCCGTCCTCGGCGGCCTCGAAACTTCCCTTCTGGCGGCGATTGGCCCCGGTATAGGCCCCGGCTTCATGCCCGAAAAATTTATCGGCAAAGAGTTCTCCCTTGAGCACGCCGCAGTTGACGGGAACAAAGGGCTTTTCGCGCCGGTTGCTCAAGGTGTGGATGAGCCGGGAGAACAGCTCCTTGCCCGTGCCGGATTCCCCATAGACCAGGATGGGCGCGTCGGACCCGGCCACCTGCCCGGCCACCCGACGAAGGGCCCGCATGGCCGGGGAACGGAAAAGAAATGCCGGTCCGTCGGGCCCCAGGGCAAAATCGTTGTCATCGTCGACCGGCAAGAATTTGCCGGAGCGGGAAGCGGGGGTGGACATGGCGGTATCTCCTGCCGGGAGGTGCGTCGAACCGGGATATCGTGGGTGTGGGCCCCTCGCGGCGGCAATCTCATGCCGCACAAGGGGGTTGCCTCTCTCCCGGTTGATTCGGGGTGTACGCTTTCTGCTGGCAAAGCGGCAAAATCTTGCCGTTAAGCGGCGTGTTTTTGCCGATACGCCCCGGGGCGGCGCCCGTCAAGCCCGTGTTTGTGCGGTTTTTCACTTGGTACGGTTCTTGATCTAAAAGGGCGCCGCGCGAGGCCATGCCGTTTGGCCGCGGCCCGGCGGCGGACCTGGCCGGATGTGTCCACGGGGCGAGGCCTCCGGGGATGGACCAACGAACACTACATGCGAAAAGGGAGAACGGTAAGGACATGAGAGCGAAACCGATGCGGATGACGATTCTGGTCGCGGCGTCCTGCCTCCTTGTGGCGGGACTGGTCTGGGCCGGGGCCGATGCCGGGGTGGGCGCCGAGAGCGCGGCCGCCGTCAACGCCATGACCGGCGCGTCGAGCGACACGCCGTGGTGGATGTGGCCCATCATTTTGTTGGGATTTTGCTTTATCCTGGGAATCATCGCCGTGCTGGCGGGCGTGGGCGGCGCCGTCCTGTTTGTTCCCCTGGTCAGCGGATTTTTCCCCTTTCACCTGGATTTTGTGCGCGGTACGGGCCTGCTTGTGGCCCTGGCCGGCGCCCTGGCCGCCGGTCCAGGTCTCTTGCGCCGCAATCTGGCCAGCCTGCGTCTGGCCCTGCCCGTGGCGCTCATCGCCTCGGCCTGTTCCATCGTTGGCGCGTTTGTGGGCCTGGCCTTGCCCACGGATGTCCTTCAACTCTGCCTGGGCCTCACCATCATGTTCATCGCCATTTTGCTTTTGACCTCCAAAAACGTGGTTCGTCCCCATGTGGAAAAGCAGGACGCCGTCGGTCTGGCCCTGGGCATGAGCGGTATCTACACCGAGCCCTCCACGGGTGAAGTGATTTCCTGGAAGACCCATCGCACCCTGCCGGGCCTGCTCCTTTTCATTCTCATCGGCCTCATGGCCGGCATGTTCGGCCTGGGCGCGGGTTGGGCCAACGTCCCGGTGCTCAACATGCTCATGGGCGCGCCGCTGAAAATCGCAGTCGGCACCAGCAAGTTTCTTTTATCCATTACCGACACCTCGGCAGCCTGGGTCTATCTGAACAAGGGCTGCGTCATCCCGCTCATGGCCATTCCCTCCATTATCGGGCTGATGCTCGGTTCCTTTGTCGGGGTGCGCCTTTTGGCCGTGGCCAAGCCCAAGTTCATCCGCTACATGGTCATAGGCGTCTTGTTGTTCTCCGGCGGACGGGCCTTTCTCAAGGGGTTCGGCATCTAGGATGGGTTTTCGCGCCCGCGGCGAAGGGTATCGTTTTCAGGTATAAACGCGAGAATTGCACAGGAGCATCCCATGACGTCCACGAAATACGACAAGACTCCCAAGGAGCAGGTTCTCTACGCCAATATGCTGTTTTACGGCTGCTGGTCGGGGCTTGCAATTATGATCGTCACCTATCTGATCTATGCCTTCGGCATTCTCGAGCCCCATGTCCCCATGGAAGTCGTGACCAGCGCCTGGTTCAAACCCGTGCAGGAATACCTGACCGTCGGGCAGGTTCCCGTGGGGTGGGGCTGGGCCACCCTTCTTAATAAGGGCGATTTCCTCAATTTTCTGGGCATCGTCTTGCTGGCGGGTATGACACTGGTGTGCTACATTCCTCTTATCGTGGCATATTTGAAGAAAAAAGACACCCTGTTCGCCATGATCGCCGTGCTCGAGATCCTGGTTCTGGCCTTTGCGGCCTCGGGCATTGTTGGCGGCGGCGCGCACTAGCGACGGCGTAACATCGGAAACAAACATCACAACCGTGGAGAACTCCGTGCGCACCGCACCATGCCCACCCAACGCGCTCGCGCCGGATCTCGCCCGACTGTCGGAGATTCTGGGCGGCCTGCCCATCGGCATCGCCGCGTTGGACCTGGACTGCCGCATCGTGTTCATGAACAAGGCCCTGGAAGATCTCACCGGCTTTACCAGCCGTGAGGCCGCCGGGATCCCCTGCCATCATGTTCTGCGTTGCGGCCTGCATCTGCGCGGCGTCCGGCAGACGGAAACGGCCGGGCGCGGCGATGAGCCGGTCAAGGGCAGGGAGACGGACATCATCGACCGTCATCGCCACAAACTTCCCGTCCGGGTCAGCCGCATCGATGTCAGGGATGAGAAAGGCGCGGTGTTCCTGTTCCTTGAGGCCTACGAAGACCTGGCGCCGCTGCGGGATATGGAGCGGCGGCTCAAGGACGTCGCGGGGGCCGGGGAACTGATCAGCCGGGGCGAGGCCATGGAGCGCATCAAAAAGGTGCTCCCGGCCATCGCCCAATCCGACTCCCCGGTCCTGGTCACCGGCGAGACCGGCACCGGCAAGGATCTGTCGGCCCAGGTCATCCACAAAGCCTCCCCCCGCGCACGCGGTCCCTTCGTGCGGGTCAACCTGGGGCCCATGCCCGAGCATCTGCTGGAGATCGAGCTGTACGGCCGGGTGGCCGAGGAGGGGGAGGCCGTTCCGGGCTGTTTTCAGCGGGCCAACGGCGGCACCCTGTACCTGTCGGAACTCGCCGATCTGCCCGCCGCCCATCAGGCCGGGCTGGTGCGCGTTCTGGACGACCAGACCATCATCCCGGCCGGTTCGGACAAGGGCGTGCGGGTGAACGTCCGGCTGGTCGCCGCCACCCACAAGGATCCCGAGGAATTGGTGCGGGCCGGGGTGTTGCGCGAGGATCTGTTTCATCGGTTGAGCGCCGTCCGGGTCCATCTGCCGCCGCTTCGGGACCGGGGCGAGGATGTGGAGTTTCTTTTGACCCATTTCCTGTCCCGTTTCGCCGCCCGGTTCAAAAAAGACATCAAGGGCTTTTCGCCGCGCGCCATACGGATTTTGCGCAGCCACCCCTTTCCGGGAAACGTGCGGGAACTCAAAAACATCGTGGAATATGCCGCCATGATATGCCAAAAGGACATGATCCTTCCGGCGCATCTGCCGGGGCATATCCTGGCCGCCCTCAAGGTCGGCGAGTCCCCTGCATCGGGGCGGCCGGGAGACAGCCGGGGACGGAAGCGTTCCTAAACCCTCAATCGCGACCCATCGGAAAGGCATGAGCATGCGCACCAAAAAGATCCTGATTCCCCTGTTCCGGGACGAGGTGGCCCCCAGGTTCGACCTGGCGGGTGAGGCGCTGATCGTGGCCGTGTCCGAAGACGGGACCGTGGAGGGACGGCAAAACCTGGTTCTTCCCAACGCCTCGGCCGACGACCTGTGCGACCTGGTGCTGGCCCGGGACATCGATACGGTGATCTGCGGCGGCATCGAAGAGGAATATTACCATTATCTGCGCTGGAAGCGGGTGGACGTGCTGGATGCCGTGGCGGGCACGGCCGAGGCTGCGTTGACGCGATTTCTGGCCGGAAGGCTCAAGTCCGGGGATATGCTCTTTACGGGCGGTGACGGTCGTGTTTAAGACCATTTTACGCCACTCGTTCAAGGATCTGCACGGCAGCGAGGACATCCTGTCCCCCGAGCGCTACATGAGCCTGCGGCGCAAGATCGTGGGGCTTATGGCCGTGGTCTCCGTGGTCCCGCTTTTGCTCATGGCCGCCATCAACTACTATGAATACCGGGCGGCCCTTGGCCGGGAAATCCAAAATCCGTTGCGCATCCTGGTGTCCAAGACCAAAAATTCCTTTGAGCTTTTTTTAGCCGAGCGCACCTCCACCGTGAGCTTCATCGCCTCGGCCTATCCCTTCGAGGAGCTGGCCCAGGAAAAAAATCTCAAGCATATCTTCAAGGTCATGACCCAGGTCTTCGACGGCTTTGTGGACCTTGGGCTGCTCGATGAGAACGGCGTCCAGGTGAGCTACGCCGGACCCTATTCCCTGGCCGGGAAAAACTACGCCGAACAGAGCTGGTTCAACCAGGTCATGATCCGGGGCACCTACATCAGCGACGTGTTCATGGGCTACCGGCATTTTCCGCACATGGTCATCGCCGTGCGCCATATGGATGAAAACGGCAAAAACTGGGTGGTCCGGGCCACCATCGACACCACCCGGTTCGACCGGCTCATCGCGGCCATGAGCCTTGAGCCCGACAGCGACGCTTTTTTGCTCAACAAGGAGGGCATCCTCCAGACCACGTCCAATTATTACGGCAAGGTGTTGGAGCGTCTTCCCATGGCCATGCCCCCCCAGGGCTACGAGGCCCGGCTGGTGGAGACCCAGGACCACAACGGCGAAGACATCTACCTGGCCTATTCCTATTTTCCGGAGACGGATTTCGTGCTCATGGCCGTCAAACCCCGGGGATCGGCGCTCAAGACCTGGTACATGGTCAAGGGCGACCTGCTTTTCATCTTCGTGCTCGGGGTCATGGCCATCTTCCTGGTGGTCTACAAGATGACCGACCTGCTCATCCAGCGCATGCGCGAGAGCGAGGAACGCCGGGAACTGGCCTTTCGTCAGGTGGAGCACGCCCAGAAACTGTCCTCCATCGGGCGTCTCGCCGCAGGCGTGGCCCACGAGATCAACAACCCCCTGGCGGCCATCAACGAAAAGGCCGGGCTTATGAAGGATCTTCTCGGGCTGCGTCCGGACTTCCCGGATCGGGAAAAGTTCATCACCCTGGCCGACGCCATCCTCAAAAGCATCCGGCGCTGCCGGGACATCACCCACCGCATGCTCGGCTTCGCCCGGCGCATGGACGTCAGCTATGAAGAACTGGATATCAACGAGGTCTTGACCGACACCCTGAGCTTCCTGGACCAGGAGGCCAAACACCGGGGGGTGACCATCGTTCGGGAGCTCGACGAGTCCCTGCCGCGCATCCTGTCCGACCGGGGCCAACTCCAGCAGGTGTTCCTGAACATCTTGAACAACGCCCTGGCCGCTGTGCCCGACGACGGGAACATCGAGGTCAAGACCGGCGAGATCGCCCCGGATTCCCTGGTCATCAGTTTTCAGGACAATGGCTGCGGCATGTCCCAGGACACCCTCGAACACGTCTTCGAACCCTTTTTCACCACCAAGAAGGGCACTGGCACGGGCCTTGGCCTGTCCATCACCTACGGCATCATCAAAAAACTTGGCGGCGACATTGCGGTAACCAGCAAACAAGGCGAGGGAACCCTTTTCACCATATACCTGCCGAAATCGGCCAGGAAGGAAACGGCAAGCTGATGGAGAAAAAAGACTGGAACGTGCTTTTGGTGGACGACGAACGCGAGTTCGTGACCACCCTGTCGGAACGCCTGGCCCTGCGGGGCATCGCCTCCCGGGTGGTCTTCGACGGTGAGAGCGCCCTGCGGGAGGTGGCCGAGAACCCGCCGCACCTGGTGATCCTCGACGTGATGCTGCCGGGCATGCGGGGTCTTGAGGTGTTGCGCGGCATCAAGGCCGGGTTTCCCAACGTCAAGGTGATCCTTTTGACCGGCCACGGCACCACCAAAAACGGCATTGAGGGCATGAAGCTGGGGGCCTTCGATTACATGATCAAGCCCCTGGATATCGACGTGCTCATCGAAAAGATGACCGAAGCCGCAGGCGGCAGGCGGTGAACATGAACGCCTCCGGGGAGAACAAAAAGCAGGCCGGGCGTGAGGCCGCATTCATGGGGGCGGTGACCGCCTCCATCACCCATGAGGTGCAAAACGTACTGGCCATCATCCAGCAATCCGCCGGGCTCATGGGCGACCTGTTGCACTTAAGCCGCAAGGAATCCCTCAAGTCCTTGGGGTTTCGCAAAGGATTCCAGTATCACGACAAGTTTTCGACCCTGATTGCGGCCATGAACGAACAGGTGGAGCGGGGCTCGAATTTAAGCGACGGCCTGAACCGTCTGGCCCATGTGCCGGACAGCCCGGCGGCAACGTCGGATCTGAAAAACGCCACGGGACTTCTGTTTTCGCTCATCGGGCGCATCGCCCGGAAAAGGCGGATCGAATTCGTTCTCGAGCCCGGAGATGAGCGCCAGCCTCTTCAGGCCCAGTGTCCTCCCATGCAGGCCTTGATGGCCCTCTACGGCGTGGCCCAGGCCCTGATCGAGGCCCTGTCCGGTTGCGTGGTCCGGGTCGTCGTGGGCACGGCTGAGAACGGGCCCGTCGTGGATTTTCTTTTGCCCGAGGGTGGCGCGGGATCCCCGCCCGTGGTCCTTCCCGAGTCTTTAGGCGGCGGGGAGGGGGCGGGGGGCCCCGTTGCGACAACCCAGGCGGATCGGATCAGGCTGGTTTTTCCCCCATGCCCGGCTGACGCGGCAGGGGACTGACCATAGGCGCATCCGAGGGGGACCGTCCCCTTGGCGACTCGATACGGCGGATTGAGGCGCGCATGCGCCGTACCCACGCGAACGAAATGGTCCGACGGGGCAGCCCCCGGACCAGAGACTTTCCCCCCAGGGGGGCCGAAACACGAGGAAGGAGAAGCAAATGAAAAAGATCAAGCTGCTTTTGGTGGACGACGAGGAGAACTTCGTCAACACCCTGGCCGAACGCATGAAGATGCGCGATGTGCCCTCCAAGGTGGTTTTCAGCGGCGAAGAGGCCCTGGAGGCGGTCAAGGTCGAGGCCCCCGACGTCATGGTCCTGGACTTGCGCATGCCCGGCATCGACGGCATGGACGTCCTGCGCAAGGTCCGCAAGGCCCACCCCCATGTCCAGGTCATCATCCTTACCGGCCACGGCACGGATCTGGATGAGGAAGAGGCCAGGAAGCTCGGCGCCTTCCATTACCACAAAAAACCCATCGACATCGACGAGCTGTTGAGCACCGTCAAAAAGGCCTATCGGGAAAAGATCGAGGACGCCATGGTGGCGGCCACCTTCGCCCAGGCCGGCGAGTTCGACGAGGCCCAGAAGATCCTGGACGAGGACGGCAAATAGCCTTGCCGTGATTGCGGCGGGCGTTTGACGGGCCTGCCGGAACATGCCCGGGGCGCTGGACGTGGCCACATGGCGTGGCGCATGGCCGCCATGTCGGCGTCCCGGAGTGGTTGGGGTGGAGACGGAAATGCCGGAGCGGGTGCTGTTGGTGGACGACGAGGTCGATTTTGCGGACCTGTTGGCCGAGCGGCTGACCTCCAGGGGGCTTTCCGTCCTGGTGGCCCACGATGGCGAGGAGGCCTTGCGCGTGTTGGCCGGGGTTTCCGGTGACGCCGCATCCGGGCCGGGCGAGGTGGACGTGGCCGTGCTCGACGTCAACCTGCCCGGGAAAAGCGGTCTGGACGTTTTGCGCGAGATCAAGGCCGAAAGGCCCCATGTGGAGGCCATCATGCTCACCGGGGCCACCGAGGTGGGCACGGCCGTCACCGGCATGAAGCTTGGGGCCGTGGATTATCTGCTCAAGCCCGTGGACGTGGAGGTGCTGGTGGCGGCCATCCGTCAGGCGGGCGCCCGGCGGGCCGAAAAGATGGCGGGCCTGCGCATGATCGAGACGGTCAAGCTGGCCGCCGTGGGAACCCTGGCCGAGGGCGTGGCCCATGAGATCAACAATCCGGTCAACATCATGTTCCATGAAGCGGGCTGGATGGAGGATCTCCTGCACGACGCGGACATCCCCGACGCGAAGCTTCTCGGCGAACTGCACACCTCCATCACCCGCATCCTGTCCCAGGGGCGGCGTTGCCGGGGCATCACGGCCAAGCTCTTGAGCCTTGGCGGACGCATCGATCCGCGTCCCCAGAAAATTCGTCCGGACAAACTGGCCGGGGCCGCCGTCAAGGCTGTCCGCGACCGGGCCAAGACGCTGTCGGTGCGCGTCAAAACGGACTTCTCCCGGGACATCCCCGAGCTTTTCGTCCCTCCGGCCCATTTGGAGCAGATCTTTTCCCATTTGGTGGACAATGCCCTGGACGCCATGGACGGCGCGTCCGAACGGGAGAAGGTGCTGGCCCTCAAAGGATGGCTGGAAGGGGAGAATGTGGTTTTCACCGTGTCCGACACGGGTATCGGCATTGCCGCAGCCAACATGGCGCGCATTTTCGATCCCTTTTTTTCCACCAAGGAGGTGGGCAAGGGATCGGGCCTGGGGCTGTCCATCTGCCGGGGCATCCTGACCGCCCTGGGCGGGGATATCCGGGTGGAAAGCCAGCTCGGCGAGGGGACGACGGTCACCGTGACCCTGCCGCTGATCCCCCTGCGGCCTGACGCCGCAGCCGCCCCGCACTGAGCCCGGGGGGCCCGGGGAACCTCCCGGACGGCGGCCCGGTGGATCACCTGTGCCGGGACAGGTAGTCCGCGACGGCCATTTGCACGGCCTTGGCCGCGATGCGCGCGCTTTTGCGCTTGTCCTTGGGCAGACCGCCCAAGAGTTCAAGGATATCCTCCGCCTGCATGGCCGCCGCCTGGCCCGGGGACTTGCCCAGGGCCAGCTCCACGGCCGCGTCGGCGCAGACCACGCTTGAGGCGCAGCCGTCCGCGTAAAACGAGGCCTCGCTGATGCGGCCTTCCGCGATGCGCAAAAAAAGGGTGATGGTGTCGTCGCAGGCCCCGGAAACCGTGGCCATGGCCGATGGGTCGAACATGACCCCCACATGGCGAGGGGCCTTCCACCGGGCCACCACGGCCTCCCCGAAATAGGCCACGGCGTCGGCGTCGCACATGGCCTGGAGCTCTTCGGCCAACCGGTCGAAGTCGCTCATGAACACACCCCGGACATGGCCAAGGCCTGATTGACGTAGCCTCGCAGGTCGGCGGTGGACAGGCCGGGGATGTAGATGGCCTCCTTGGGGCAGGCGCCCTGGCAGGCCCCGCACCCGCTGCACAATTCCGGGGTCAGGCGGATGATCCTGGCGTTGAGCCGTTTGGGGTTGGTGGCCACTTCCAGACAATTCCGGGGACAGACGTCCACGCAGATGGCGCAGCCGTCGCACACCTCTTTGCGGATGGCCGCCTTGGGTTCTTTGCGGGGAAACGTGGTCTCGTTTATGAAGTGCACGGTATCGCCTCCGTCTTTTTTTTCACGGCATGTCGTCGCCGGATTTCACGCTGTTCGATATCCTTCCCGCCGGGCGTTTGGCAACGCGAAATCATGGGTTCCCGTCCTCCCGACAAGGCTTTTGATCGGATAAAAGTGTCAGAGATGTACCCGGTCCAAAGTGTCAGCGGTGTTTCCGGCTGCACACCATCCCATGGCCTCCTGCCTCCCTCCGACCGAGCCCCTTGCCGAAGGGGAGCCCAGGGATTACCTTCGGAAAAAATTGCCCCGGCGTCGCTTGAGGGGACAACACCAAGGCATTGGAGACGGATATGGACTGCAACGAGACGCTTCAGGATCTGTTCGACGCCTGCACCTGGCGGGAAAAAACCTTTGGCGAATTGCCCAAAGACCCGGGAAGCATCCGCTATTTGTGGCGGGCCGAGGATGCCGGTTTCGCATCGCTTTTTTTCAAGTCCGGCCTTTTGACCGAAGAGACCTCGGCCATCCGGCGTTCGCTGTACCTGGGACGGGAACCGGGGGGAAGCTGGGCCCTGTGCGTGGCGGAACGCACCCGGGAGGACTTCGACCCCAAAGAGGTGGGGCGGGGGATCACGGCGCTGATGGATATGGGCAATATCCGGGCTGCCCTGGGCAGGGCCAAGGCCAACTGATCAGGCGTGGCCGGGGAGCGGGTTTCGCGCGATTCCCGGAAAACCATCCGATTGGACGTTGTGCAAAAAGGAGCGATGGCGCCTGAAACCGGGTTTGATGGAATCGGATTATCCGTAAGCGAACGTTTTCCGTGATGGCGCAACTGGTGCTACGACTGGCGGCCGTCCATGTGCACGACATGGGCGGCCGTTTTGCGTGATGGGGACGGCCCTGGCCGTCCAGGGGGATGCGGGAGGCACGCGCCATCCCGTAACGTTTGCGCTATGCTTTGTGGCATGAATTTATAATACGTAACACGACAAGCCGTTGCCGTTCGCATCGACAAAATCAAATACATACCGCCTTCTCCTATTGAAAATCCCCGTTGACCCGTTTGTTGATTTCATCTATCTTCTCAATACTTATGTATAAATTGCATCGATAGGCGCAATCGGAAAAGATGATGTGAAGAATTTCACCTGTCCATGGGCAGACGCCACGGCCAGGTTGGGAGGATGGGTGAAACCCATCCGCAGGTCCGGATCGATCATGGTTTCCGGAAGCTCGGCGCAGGGGCGGCCAGCGGATGGAAGTCGTTTGCGCAACCGGCGTGCGGCGGCAGAATGGCCGCACCTGCCGGATGGAGAGGGTGCTGTTGAGGGCTGTGCCTGTCGACAGTGTTAAATCCACAGAAAACACGATGGTCGCGGTTGCATCCACACCATGTCCGGTACCGATTTTTGTCGGGCGGGCAGGCGGGGGGTGGAGTTTGGTCGAAATGCAGTTGGTTCTTCGGAACCGCGAGAAGAGACGGTCGGTAACGGTGAACAGGGCTTTCCCGGAAAACGGGGCGGCTCAACCCAAAGCGAAAGGGGGTTTCAATGTCGGCGAAAAAACTCGGTTCGGTCATGGTCGTAGGCGGCGGCATCGCAGGCATGCAGACCGCGCTCGACCTGGCCGATTCCGGCTACTACGTCTATCTGGTCGAGAAAAAAGCGGGCATCGGTGGGGTGATGGCCCAGCTTGACAAGACGTTTCCCACCAACGACTGCGCAATGTGAATTATCTCTCCCAAGTTGGTCGAGTGCGGTCGGCACTTGAATATCGAGTTGATGACGCTTTCCGAGGTGGTGGCGGTCGAGGGCGCCCAGGGCGATTTCACCGTGAAGGTGAAGCAGCATCCGCGCTACATCGACATGGACAAGTGTATCGCCTGCGGCCTGTGCGCCGAGAAATGCCCCAAGAAGGTGGGCAACGAGTACAACGAGGGGCTGGACAAGCGCAAGGCGGCCTACATCCTGTACGGCCAGGCCGTGCCGCTCAAATACGCCATTGACGCCGAGAACTGTATTTACATTCAGAAGGGCAAATGCCGCGCCTGCGAAAAGTACTGTCCCACCGGCGCGGTGAATTTCGACCAAAAAGAGACCATTATCGACGTCAACGTCGGTTCGGTCATCCTGGCCCCGGGACTTAAGCCCTTCGATCCCACCGTCTTCGACACCTACAACTACGCCAACATCCCGGACGTGGTCACCAGCCTCGAATACGAGCGGCTCCTGTCCGCCTCCGGACCGTGCATGGGCCATCTGGTGCGGCCTTCGGACCATACCGAGCCTAAGCGGATCGCCTGGCTCCAGTGTGTCGGTTCGCGTGGCATCAACAAGTGCGACAACGGGTTTTGCTCCAGCGTCTGCTGCATGTACGCCATCAAGCAGGCCATCGTGACCAAGGAGCACACCACCGGAGACGTGGAGCAGACCGTCTATTACATGGACATCCGTTCCCACGGCAAGGACTTCGAAAAATACTATGTGGATGCCGGGAAAAAAGGCATCAACTTCGTGCGCGCCCGTCCCCATTCCTTCCTCCCCGGCCCGGACGGCAAGGGCGTGAAAACGCGCTGGGTGGACGAGCAGGGCGTCGAACACAACGATGAATACGACATGGTGGTGCTGTCCATCGGCCTTGAGGCCCCGGCCGACGCCGCCGCCCTGGCCAAAACCGCCGACATCCGCCTGGACAAGTACCGCTTCGCGGAGTGCGACAGCTTCGCGCCGGTGGCCACCAGCCGGGATGGCATCTACGTGGCCGGTTGCTTCCAGTCCCCCAAGGACATCCCCCAGTCCGTGACCGAGGCCTCCTCGGCGGCGGCCTGCGCGGCCATCACCCTGGCCGAGAGCCGGGGAACCCTGACCAAGGAAAAGGTCTATCCCCCCGAGAAGAACGTATCCGCCGACGCCCCGCGCATCGGCGTGTTCGTGTGCTCCTGCGGCATCAACATCGCCGGGGTGATCAAGGTGGACGAGGTTGTGGAATACGCCAAGACCCTGCCCGGCGTGGTCTTCGTGGAAAACAACCTGTTCACCTGCTCCTCGGACACCCAGGTGCTCATCGCCGAGAAGATCAAGGAGCATGCCTTGAACCGCATCGTGGTCGCGGCCTGCACCCCCCGCACCCACGAGCCCCTGTTCAAGGACACCCTGCGCGAGGCCGGGATCAACGAATACCTGATCGAGATGGCCAACATCCGCAACCAAAACAGCTGGGTGCATGGCGGCGAGCCCGAGAAGGCCACCGCCAAGGCCAAGGACCAGGTGCGCAGCGCCGTGGCCAAGGCCGGGCTTCTGGCCCCCCTGGAATACCTCTCGGTCAACGTGGTTCAGAAGGCCCTGGTCATCGGCGGCGGCGTCTCCGGCATGACGGCGGCCCTGGGCATCGCGGACATGGGCTACGAGACCGTGCTGCTGGAAAAGAGCAACATCCTGGGCGGCAACGCCCTTCGCCTCAACAAGACCTGGAAGGGCGAAGAGATCAAGCCCAAGGTCGAGGCCCTGGTCAAACGGGTAAAAAGCCATCCCAAGATCAAGGTGCTCACGAACGCCATGCTGAAGACCGCTGTCGGCTCCGTGGGCAACTTCGTCAGCGAGATCGAGGTCGGCGGCGAAACCCTGGCCGTCAACTACGGCGTGGGCGTGGTGGCCACCGGCGGTTCCGAATACAAACCCACGGAATACCTCTACGGCCACGACGACCGGGTCAAGACCCACCTGGAGTTCGACGCCTTCCTGGACGTCAGCGCCAGCGAGGCCAAGGCGGCCCAAAACGTGGTGTTCATCCAGTGCGTGGGCTCGCGCGAACCCGGCCGTCCCTATTGCAGCCGGGTGTGCTGCACCCATTCGGTGGAGTCGGCCATCGAGCTCAAAAAGCTCAATCCCGACATGAACGTCTTCATCTTCAACCGCGACATCCGCACCTACGGGCTGCGCGAGGATCTCTACACCGAGGCCAGGCGTCTGGGCGTCATCTTCGTGCGCTACGAGGTTGAGAAGAAGCCTCAGATCATAAAAGACGGCGACGCCCTCTACGTGGTGGGCGACGACCCCATCCTGGGCAGAACCCTGAAGATCAAGGCCGACTACCTGGTCCTGGCCTCGGCCATCGTGCCCAACCAGACCAAGGAGCTTGTGGAGCTCTACAAGTGCTCCGTGGGCGCGGACGGCTTTTTGACCGAGGCCCATCCCAAGCTTCGGCCCGTGGATATGTCCGTGGACGGACTCTTCCTGGCGGGGCTTTGCCACTATCCCAAGCCCGTGGACGAGGCCGTGGCCCAGGCCCAGGCGGCCGTGAGCCGGGCCGGGGTCATCCTGGCCAAGTCGGTCATGCCCCTTGACTCCATCAAGAGCATGGTCACGGACAAATGCGACGGCTGCGCCTTGTGCGTGGACACCTGCCCCTACAAGGCCATTTCGCTTACGGTCTATGTGGAGAACGGTCGCGAGCACAAGCGCATCAGTACGGACAAGGCCCTGTGCAAGGGCTGCGGCATCTGCATGGCCACCTGTCCCAAGCAGGGCGTCGATGTGGGCGGCTTCACCATGAACCAGCTCAAGGCCCAGGTCGAGAGCATTCTGATGGGCGTCTAGCGCTTACGCGGCATGATACGGAGGCGGTTGCGACCAGCGACCGTCTCCGGGATGAATACACCATCATCATGCGGCGGGCGGGACGCCCCGATGCGCCCGACGCCGCATGAGGAAAAAGGAGAGGCAACCATGGCTGACACCTATGAGCCGGTGATCATCGGCTTTCTCTGCAACTGGTGCGCCTATGCGGGGGGCGATCTGGCCGGGGTTTCCCGGCTGCAGTACCCCGCGAACATGCGCGCCATCCGGGTCATGTGTTCCGGGATGGTCCATCCCAATCTGATCGTTGACGCCCTGCGCAAAGGCGCGGACGGCGTCATCGTCATGGGCTGACACCTCGGGGAATGCCATTACCTGGACGGTAATAACAAAGCGTTGGCTAGGGCTGAAGGCGCCAAGGTCGTTTTGGAGGATCTGGGCATCGATCCGGAGCGTTTCGCCATCGAGTGGGTCTCGTCGGCCGAAGCGCCCCGGTTTGCCGAAGTGGTGACCGCCTTCACGGACAAGATCAGGTCTCTCGGACCCAATCCGCTCAAGAAAAAAACGGCCGCCTGTGCGTGCGCCTAAGTCCGGGAGGAAACCATGGTCACAATAGCGGAAGAATGGCTCAACTCGTGTTCGGGTTGTGAGATCGCGATCTTAAACATCGGCGACGTCCTGGTGGACCTGCTGCCGCAGCTTGAGTTCGTCCACATCCCGGTTCTCATCGACAAAAAATACTACGGCCAGACCGGCGAAAACACGGAACTGGACATCCCCGAGGCGGTGGTGGGCATCGTCTCCGGCGGCGTGCGCAACTCCGAGCACCTCGAAGTGCTCAAAAAGATGCGCGAGCGCTGCCAGATCCTCATCGCCCTGGGCACCTGCGCCACGGACGGCGGCATCCCGGCGCTGGGCAACATGTATTCGCTCCAGGAGATCAAGGACTTCATGTACCGGGAGTCGCCGACCACCGTGCCCGGTCCCGACCCGGACTATAAAACCTACCACATCCCCGAGGCCTTCGAGACGGTCACCGCCCTGGACGAGCACGTCAAGGTGGACATCAAGCTGCCGGGTTGCCCGCCGCACCCGGATTGGATCACCGCCGCCGTGCTGGCCCTTCTGGACGGCAAGACCGAGCTCAACCTGCCCGAGCGCTCCGTGTGCGACACCTGTCCCACCATTCGCAAAAGCAAGAAGAGCACCGGGGATCTCAAGCGCATCCTGGAAGCCCCGGAATTCGATCCTGATAAGCCGGTCGATGACATGCGCTGCCTCCTGGAACAGGGATTTATGTGTCTTGGCCCGGTCACCCGGGCCGGGTGTTCGGGAATGACCGGCACGGCCCCCCGGTGCATCGCCACCCGCGTTCCCTGCCGGGGCTGCTACGGCCCGATCAAGGACGGGGCCCTGCCCATCGTCGATTACGTGGGCGCGCTGTCCACCGTGGGCTACGACCCGCGCAAGATGGTCGACCGCCGGGGCTTTTTGTGCCGGTTCAACGGCGCGCACAGCGTGCTCAAAAAACTGGGCTGATCGGATGAAACGGCCCGGGGGCAGGCGTCTGAGGCTCTCTTCCGGGCCATGAACGGATACGGACGCTTTTTTCTTGAACATATTCCTGGCTCGACGCCTCGGCAGTCGGCCCGGGATGAAGAGGAGAACCGCATGGCTTCGCCAAATACCGCCAAAACGATCCGCGTCGCACCGGTGACGCGCATCGAGGGCCACGCCGGGTTCGAGATCATGCTCGACGACAGCGGCAACGTGGTCGACGCGCGCATGGCCATCATGACCCTGCGCGGCTTTGAAAAGTTTGTTGTGGGTCGGCCCGTGGAGGAGGTCCGGGACATCGTCAACCGCATCTGCGGCATCTGTCCCTGGAACCATCACCTGGCCTCCTGCAAGGCCGCCGACGGCTGCCTGGGCGTCACCCCGCCCCCGGCCGGACGCAAACTCCGGGAACTGTGCCACATGCTGGCCTTTATCCCGGACAAGATCCTGCACTTCTACTTCCTGGCCGCCCCGGACTTCGTCCTTGGCCCGGATGCCGACTATTCGGTCAGAAACGTGGTGGGCGTCGTGGGCGCCGCGCCAGATCTGGCCAAGCAGGTCGTGCATATGCGTTACAAGGTGCAGATGGCCCTGGAAAAGTTCGCCGGAAAGGTCATCCACCCCATCGCGGCCGTTCCTGGCGGCTACTCCCGGCCCATGCTGGAGGAAGAGCGCAAGGAACTCCTGGCCGTGGTCAAGGAGGCCCTGGACTTCAGCGTCTTCTCGCTCAATTTCGCCAAAGAGAACGTGTTCCCCAAATATCTGGACGTGATCAACACCGTCGGCGTGTTCCCGTCCGGTTACCTGGGCACCGTGCGTCCCAGCGACGGGGCGCTTGAGTTCCACGACGGCGAACTGCGCATGATGGATCAAAATGGCAACTACGAGCAGTTCAAGTACCACGAATATCAGGACTACATTGCCGAACATGTGGAGCCTTGGACGTATCTCAAGTTCCCGTACATGAAAAAGGCCGGCAAAATTAGCCTGGACGAGACCAACCCCGTGGGCGTCTACCGGGTCAACTGCCTGGCGCGCATCAACGTGTGCGACAAGATGGCCACGCCCCTGGCCCAGAAGGAACTGGAGATCTTCCGCTCCGCCTTCGGCCGTCCGGCGCACCAGACGCTTCTGTACAACTATGCCCGTCTGATCGAGCTCATCCAGTGCTGCGAACGCGCCGAAGAGCTCTTAAACGATCCGGAGATCACCAGCCGCGAGGTGCGTCACCAGAAGATCGAACCCCGGGCCGGCGAGGGCGTGGGCTGCCTTGAGGCCCCGCGCGGCACGCTGATCCACCACTACAAGACCGACGACAACGGGCTGGTGACCATGGCCAACCTGGTGGTGGCCACGGGACACAACAACGCGGGCATGAACCTGGGCGTCAAACAGGCCGCCAAGGCCCTGATCAAGGACGGCAAATACGACCAGGGGGTGCTCAATACCATTGAGATGACGATACGAGCATATGATCCGTGAATGAGCTGCGCCACCCACCGCCTGGACGGCGGTATCGCTCTCGAAGGCCGCATCTACGACAGCAAGGGCAAGCTCCTGGATACCCTGCGTAACTACTAAGAAGTTCGACACGCGGCGCCAACTGCCGTACAAAAGGCCGTCGCCCCTGGCGACGGCCTTTTGTCACTTTAACATCAGGAAGGAAACCACGTGGATTGGTCGCTCATGTTCGAGAAGCGGGTGATGGTTTTCGGATGCGGCAACATTCTGAGGGGAGACGACGGCCTGGGACCGGCCGTGGTCAACATGCTGGAAGAGCAGGGCGGGTTGCCGGACGATGTGGGCCTTTTGGACATCGGCACCTCCATCCGGCAGGTGCTCCTGGACATGCTGCTCATGGACCCCAAACCGAAACGGATCATCGTGGTGGACGCGGTCACCGAGCCCAGCCGCAACGCCGGAGAATTCTGGGAGATCGACGTGGACATGATGAGTCCGAAAAAGATCAAGGATTTTTCCCTGCACCAGTTTCCCTCGGTCAATCTCCTCAAAGACATCAAGGAACAGACCGGGACCGACGTGCATATCCTGGTGGTGCAGACGGGGTACATCCCGGAGGAGATCACCGATCAACTGACGCCCGAGGTGACGGAGGCCCTGCCCAAGGTGGCGGCCCGGGTGCGGGAGTTGTGCCTTCTGCCCTGATCCGACGCCGGGTTTGCGCGAGGCACGGAAAAAGGGCCTGGAACATGTCCAGGCCCTTGATATCGTTATGGCAGCCCCAGGCAGGCCCGCCACGTAACGCCTGCCGCGTGGCGGCCCGGTGGGCGCATGTCGGCCTGCATGACCGCTTTTGCCCCGCACCCGGCGCGTCCGGGACTTAATCCACGCCCAGCACCACGGAAAAGGCCTTGAACATGGCCCAGATGGGGTCGCCGACGGCAATGCCCAAGCGATTCACGGACTCGTCGGTGATCAGGGCGCAGACCTCCGTTTCCTCATCCACGGCCACCACCACCTCGGCGGCGATGGCCCCCATGTTGATGCGCAATACCTTTCCGTACAACCGGTTGCGCATGCTGCTGACCGGGGCGTCGTCGTCCTTGACCAGGATCACCAGCGGGGCCTTGATGCTGGCCGTCACCAGGACGCCTTCCCGGATCTCGAGTTTCTCCAGGCTTTCGTTGGTGATGACCGAAACCAGTTCGTGCCCCCGGGGGGTGATAAGCGTCACCTCGGACAGGATCGTTCCGGTGCGGACACGGGACACCTGGCCGGTGAAGGTGTTGCGGGCGCTGGTTTTCATCCTGGCCTCCTTGTGGATGTAATAGCTCACGAGGGTTTGGATGTCTTCCCGGGTGAAGCTCAGGTAGTGGGCGGTCAGGTTGACGGAGCCATGCCCCAGGATGGTCTGGACGACGGTTAAGGGCACGCCGCCCCGTAGAAGCTCCACGGCCCGGGAGTGGCGCAGGATGCGCGGGTTGCAGAGTTCCTTGGGCAGGCCGCATTCCTGGCCCCGTTCGTAGAATTTGCGCCGGACGTAGCCGCCGTCCATGTGCAGGACCGAACCGCGCAGGGACAAAAATGCGGGATCGTCGAAGCACCGCGCCAATTCGTCGGCCACCGCCTGGGGCAGTTTGACCTCCCGGGGCAGGACGTCGCCCTCTTTCGCGCCCCCGAAACGGACCACTCCCGTCCGCCACTCGATATCGGCGCGGTCGTCAAGGGTCAGCACCTCGCCGAGCTTGGCCCCGCAATGGCGCAGAAGCAGAAATATCACCCACACCCGCCCCCTGGAAAGCCGCACGTCGGGCCGCTTGGCGCGATCCTTCCAGGCCGTGAACGCGGCCGTAAGCGCGTCCAATTGGCCGGTTTCGAGATGCTTGATGTCGCCGGGGACGGAAAAAATCTTGGCCGGACAGGGCCGCCCTGGCGCCATGGTCGCGGCGGTCGGACATGGACCGGCGACCCGGGCTGCCTTTTTGGTGTGAGCTGTGACCATCCCTGTGCTGTCTCCTGAGGTCGTCTGGCGGCGACACGTCTTTTACTGTCACGAAAAGGACGGGAGTCATGACAGTCATGATTCCATGCCCAACGTAACACCAAATTCCCGTCTGGCACACCATAAATTTAACTATCACGCATTCATAAAGTCCAGTGACCTCATTGCCTGCCCATTCGATACGATTTAGAAAAATCCAGGCATTTTGCACAACCAGATACACGGAGAGATGTTTGTGCAGTAATCCGCAGGGAACTTAGCGGTTACGGCATATGCATTGGTGTCCCGGTACGGAGACATGTCGTGTGGACTGCATTTCATAACTCGTGCGGTGAGGCGATGGCCATAAACGCGCGTCGGAGTCTTTGTCATGGGAATCATATTCGCCTTTGCGGCGGCGATATTGGTCTTGTACCTCCTCGAAGCGCATTGGCGCCCGCATGCGGCATCCCATGAAGGGGAGAGCGGCATGGGGGGCGTCGGCCACTTCGATCCGGTCAGCGGAAAGGAATTCTTCGGTCGGCTGTTGCCCTTGTTTCTTGGCGCGGCGGCCTGTCCCATGGTGTTCAAATCCGCTGTCGCCGGGGTGTCGATGGCTGTCGCCGCCCTTGTCTTGTTGCTCGCCTTCGACGCAAAGAGAGACTGATGCAGCAGATCGTCTACCGGCCCATCGGGATTTTGCACACCCCGTTTCACAGCGTTCGCGGCATGCCCATCCAGCCCGTGGGGGCCATCGGCGTCGTCGGCCGTCTGGAGGTCCATCCCGAATTCGAAGAGGGCCTGCGCGACCTTGACGGCTTTTCCCATGTCATCATGATTTACCATCTTCATAAAATACAGGGACATGCGCTTTCCGTGCGGCCCTTCCTGGACACCTCCGAGCGGGGCATCTTCGCCACCCGTTCCCCCCGGCGGCCCAATCCCATCGGGATCTCCGTGCTTCGGGTGCTGTCCGTGGCCAGAAACATGGTGGAGCTTGAAAACGTGGACATGCTGGACCAGACGCCGGTCCTGGATATCAAGCCCTATGTGGCGGATTTCGATGTCTGGGACGCGGATCGTTTCGGCTGGTTCGACGGGGTCTCGGGAAACGCCGTCCGGGTGCGCAGCGACGGCCGTTTCGAGTCCGCTCCGTCCTGCGGATAATGCGCGAGGGGAGGGGAAGATGGCTGTTTTCGTCTGCGTGCATGGGGCATTTCAGGGCGGTTGGGTATGGAGCAAGACGGCTGCGGCCTTGCGCGAGGCGGGCCACGTCGTCTTCACCCCCACCCTGACCGGCATGGGGGAACGGGTGCATGTTCGCGGCAGGCACATGGGCCTTGAAACCTACGTCCAGGATGTGGAGAACGTCATCCTGTACGAGCAGCTCTCGGATGTCCTCCTGGTCTCCCACAGCTATTCGGGCATGATCACCCCGGCCGTGTGCGAACGGGTTCCCGGGCGAGTGCGCCGTCTGGTGTTCTTGGATGCGGTGCTTCCCGAACCCGGCCTGTCCTTTGCCGAGATAGCGGGGCCGGAGTTCGTCAGGGTCTTAAGCGCCCATTGCAACGGCGCCGAGGTCCGGCCCTGGCCCATGCCCATGTTCGGTCTTCCCGAGGGCGAAAAGAGCCGACCGTTCGCCGAACGCCTGGTTCCCATCCCGTCCGCCGCCTTTCGGGACGCCTCGACCGCCCCCCGGGAAAGCGCCTGGCCTGCTCCCTATTTCATCCGCTGCGCCAAGACCAAAAATCCGCTGCTGGCCCGTATGGCCGCCCATGCCCGGGAGCGCGGCTTCGGCTATGCGGAGATCAGTTCGGACCACAATCCCATGACCACCGATCCCCTCCGTCTGGCCAAGGCCCTGTGCGAGGCGGCTGGGGACTGATCGGCCCTGGGAACCCGGGCGGAGCGCTGAAACCTTCCGGACGATTCACCCTTCAACCCATACGGAGAACCATGATGGCACGTTTTCTCGCAACATTGCTTTTTGTCGCGCTTATGGCCCAAAACGCCCTGGCCGGGCCGCTTCTGGTGGCTGCCGGAGCCGGGTACAAAAAACTCGTGGATGAGGCCGCCAAGGCCTACGAGGCCAAAACGGGCCAGAAGGTGGAGCTGCTCTACGGCAACATGGGCCAGATCTTCGGCCAGTTGAAGGGGGGAGGCGGCATCGACATCATCCTCGGGGACAAAAGCTATCTGAGCGCCTCGGGCGTGGACTTCGATTCCTATGTCGAGATCGGGCAAGGCCATCTGGTGGTGGCCTACGCCAAGGGGGCGACCCTGTCCGCCCCGCAGGACATCGCCAAGGCCGAGATCAAAAAACTGGCCATGCCCGACCCGGCCAAGGCCATCTACGGGAAGGCCGCCACGGAATATCTGGAGAAAAGCGGCTTGGCCGACAAGGTCAAGGACAAGCTCCTGGTGGTGGGCACGGTGCCCCAGGTCACGGCCTATCTGGTCAGCGGCGAAGTGGACGCCGGATTCATCAACGTCACGGACGCCAAGGGCGTGGCGGACAAGATCGGCGGCATGGTCCTGGTGGACCAGTCCATGTATTCGCCCATCCGTATTGTGGCCGGAATCCTCAAGGAGACCAAGGAGAAGCCCGAGGTGAAGGCCTTTGCGGCCTTTCTGGCCTCGGAGGACGCCAAAAAACTGTCCGCCGCACATGGCCTGTAAGGCGCGTGTGCCGGACGCAACCTGAGCGGAGTCCGGCGCCCCCATGCCCATTGCGGAATTTTTGTCCGATCCCGGGGTACGCGGTCCCCTGGCATTGACCCTGCGGGTCTGTCTGGTGAGCGTACCCCTTTTTTTGACGTTGGGGGTGGGGCTTGGCTACTACCTTGGCCGGTCGCGTTCGTCCCTGGCGGCGGCGGTGGATTTCATCGTTTCCCTGCCCATGGTCTTCCCGCCCATCGCCACAGGATTCGGGCTGCTGCTTGTTTTCGGCAATCGGGGGGTGATCGGCCCGGCCGTACGCGACACCTTCGGGGTGGAGATCGTGTTCGGATTCACGGGAGTGGCCGTGGCCGCGGTGGTGTCCGGGCTGCCGCTCATGGTCAAGCCGGTGCAGGCGGCCGTTACCGGGGAGATGACCCGGTACATGGAGGCGGCCCGGGTTCTGGGCAAAAGCGAATTCGAGATTTTTTTGCGGGTCGTGTTGCCGCTTGTTCGCAAAAATATTCTGGCCGGGCTGTTTTTATCCTGGACGCGCTCCATCGGCGAGGTGGGGGTGACGCTCATGCTTGGCGGCAACATCGTGGGCCGCACCAACACCGTGTCCCTGGAGATCTACAATTCGGTGTTTACCGGCGACTACGAGCGGGCGGGCCTTCTGGCCGGGATGCTGGGGCTGGCGTCGCTTACGGCCATGTTCATGCTCCGTCGCCTGTCCGCCGCCTGAGCCGTCGCCATCCCGGTCGGCCGTCCTATTTGAAGCGATCCGCCACGTTGTCGTCGATCCAGTGCTGATCCCACCATTCCACGGGCGACACCTCCACGCCATGGACGATGACCCCGAAGTGCAGGTGGTCGCCGCCCGCCAGTCCCGTGGCCCCGGTGTTGCCCAGGATGTCCCCGCGCTTGACCATGTCGCCCACCTTCACCGTGATCTGGCTCAGATGGGAATAGATGGTCTGAATCCCCAGGCCGTGGTCCAAAATGACAGCCTGCCCGTAGATGCCGAAAAATTCGGCCAGGATCACCTTGCCGCCTGCAGCGGCCGGAACCGGGGCATTGGCCAACGAGGCCAAGTCCTGGCCCATGTGGATCTGTTTGTCGATTTCGCGCCCCTGGTACATGTAGGTGCGGCGGTCGCCGAAGGCGGCCATGGGGGCGGCGTTGGGCAGGCGCATGAAGGCCTTTTTGTCCCAGAAAAGCTCCGGGGCGGTTTGCGATCCCAGTTCGCGCAGGGTTTTGGCGTTTTCCCGGCGCATTTCATTGTTGACCTTGATATAGATCTCAACCAGATCCTTCATCCCCGGATACGTCGCGAAATACTGGGGCATCTTGGCCTGGAGGAAACCATCGGACACGTTCATGGTGTCGGCCTTGAACTTGCGCGGGATGACCTGATGGCGAAAATCCATGATGCGCTCGTTTCCGGCCAGATCCACGGCCCGCAGCCGGGGCTTGAAATCGCCCGGCTCCATGGACAGGGGAAAGGGAAAAAAGCACACGTAATGGCCATTGGCGATCTTGAATCCCGGAGAGAAGATGTCCCCGACCAACACCCCGGAGGACTCCGGTTTCTCGGACACCGAATAGGCGATGCAGCCAACACCGCCCTGGCGCACGTTGTGGGCCTGGCTCAGAATGCCCACCACGGGCGGCGTGGAGTCCAGGGACAGGGTCTTGTGCATGAGCGCGGCGTTCCCCGCCCCGAACCCGTGGATGGAATTGTCCGTGGCCGTAATGTCGAGGTCGAAGGGACCGTCCTTGAGTCCTGCGCTTTCCAGGGTGAACGTCTCGGCAGCCTGGGGTGGGGCGGGGGAATAGGCCTTGTCCAGTATCGTGATCTTCTTGTCGCCCTGGCTCACGATGACGCTTAAAGCCCGGATGCCTGACCCCGAATCCACCGCCTCCACCGTGTATTCCCGCTTGGGAGAGACGGTTGGAGTGTCGGGCCGCAGGGTTACAAAGGGTATCTCGCTGTCGGTGAGAAAGAAATATCCCGCTGCGCCCCCCAGGGCCAGACAGACGAGGATGGTGAGGAAAAACAATTTTTTCATGGAAGCTGTCCTTTTTGCTGCCCGCCAGCATACCGGGATGAGCCAGCGAATTCAAGGCGTCTGAACGACGGCGGCAGAGACGGCGAATCCCTCCCCGAAATCAGCCCCGCTACAGCAAAACGCGGCGTCATCCTTGCTTGCTGGTACGGAAAAGGATACTCGTTGCCCCCATGGGAAAAGGCTTCACAGCCAGGGGGCGTCCGTTCGTACGGCACGGACCCGCCATGGATGGACAGATCCCGTTGGAGACCTATGCGCACATCCTCCTTGACGATCCTGTTGTATGTCGTGGTCTGCCTCACGCCATTCTCCGCTGCCGGGCATGGGGGGGCGGCCTTTGCCCAAACCGGATCGCCCCCTGCCGCGCCGACGACGGAGGAAAGCCCTGCCTCCTTGTCGGCCAGGGACAAAAAAGCCCTGGATCATGAAACCCAGGAGGCCGAAACGTGGCGGACGATCCTGGCTGGAATCGAGAAGGATCTGGATCTGCGCATCCGGCAGACCGAAACCTTGCGCACGATTCTGCCCGCCATGAAGGTCGAGCTTGAAGACGCCCTGGCCAAGGCCGACAACCGCCTGGACCAGCTTTTGCTTCTACGTGGCGTGGCCGGGGAAACCCCGTGGGCCTACCGCAGCATCCTCATCCAGTTGCGGGAGCTTGAGCGCTATGTGGAACTGAAGCGGTCTCCCCTGGACGACCGGCAGATCAGGCTGGCCCAGGCCAAAAAGGACTATTCCTCCATACGGGCCATTCGGAAAAAAGGGCTGACCCTGGACTATGCCGCCGGGACGAGCGACAGCTTAAACGCCCCCCTGGCCCGGTTCCGGGAGTTCAAAAAAGACCTGAATGAGATCAAGGCGGATGTCGATGCCGCCCTGACCCAGGCCGACCAGTTGCAGGCGGATATCACCCAGGTGCATGACCAGATCCAGGCAGGATTTGTCGATGCCCTGAAACGCTACTATTTTTCCCGGTCGGACACGCTGTTGACCCTGGAAGGGTGGCAGTCCTTGAGCGACGACATGGAGGAATGGGCCGAGGCCTTTCCCCGCTTTGTCGCCCCCCTGGTGGGATGGGTGCGCTGGACGTCGTTTTTTTCCTACCTGGCCGTTTTTTTCATCCTGCTGTATCTGGCTGCGGCCGTGGTGAAATCCCTGCGGTCCAAGGTCGTGCGCCCCGGGAAAGTGTCGCTTGAAACGGTTCCTGATGCGTCGCCTGCTACTCCGGGAGAAACGTCTCAAGAAACGTCTCAAGAAGCAGATGGCGGCCGCCTGGAAACGGAAGCCGCCGCCGGGGAGGCGCTCCCTGCGCCGCCGTCCGGCCCGGACCTGCCGCAGCGTCTCGGCCGCCTGCTGGTCTTTCTCGGGCTGTCCCTCTATCTGGCCGACCAGTTGACGCTGTTCACCAACAATCAGTTCGTCGCCCTGGGCTGGGTGGTGCTGATCGCCTTCGGGGTCATGTTCATGCTGTCGGGCCGGATGGACCTTGCCCAGGCCTTGGGGACACCACCGCTGGTGCGCCGACCCATGTTCGTCTTTTCCGTGCTCTTTGCCCTGGGGGCATTGCTGCAGGCCCTCAACATCCCGGCCACGGGCGTTGGGCTGGCGTGGAGTCTGGCCGCGCTGTGGGCCTCCATCCGTCTGTACCGCCTGCGGGCCCAGGCCGGAAACGCCTCGCGACTACGCAACATGGCGGCCCAGGCCGGATATCTCATGGCCCTCATGGTCGTGGCCGGTCTGGCCGGATTTGGTCCGCAAAGCCTCATCGTGACCCAGGCCATCTTCATGCTGCTTCTGACCCTTGGGGTTTCCCGCCTGCTGCACCAGGCGGTCGTGTCGTTCGCCACGGCCAGGGGAGGGGAGGCGAGGCCGGGGCTTGGCCTGCCTTTCGCCCAGACGATCATCTATGCCTTATACATTTTCTGGGTGCTGCATTACATCGGCGGCCCCGGGTTTGCCGACTACGTCATGGATCTTTCCCTGACCATCGGCGTGGCGACCATCACCCCCCACGCCGTGGTGACCCTGGTTGTGGCCTTTTTCCTGGCCAAGGTGCTCTTGTCCTGGCTTGGCTCCCTGTTCTCCATGCCCCAGCTCGGGGGCCGGAAGATGGAGCCGGGACTGCGCCACGCCCTGACGAACATCAGCTCCTATCTTGTCTGGCTGGGATTTATGCTGCTCATCCTGTATCTGTTCGGGGTGCCCCTGCACGCCCTGGCCTGGATCGCCAGCGGCCTGTCCGTGGGCATCGGCTTTGGTCTCAAAGACATCGTCAACAACTTCGTCAGCGGCCTGATCATCATGTTCGGAGGATCGATCAAAAAGGGCGATATCATCCAGCAGGGCAAAAACTTAGGCGAGGTGGAAAGCGTCTCCATCCGCAACACCATCATCCGGACCTTGGACAACACCATGGTCATCATCCCCAATTCCAGCTTTCTGCGCGGGGAGATCATCAACCTGAGCTATCACGACACCACCATGCGCCTGACCATTCCCGTGGCCGTGGCCCCGGGGGCCAAGATCAAGAAGGTGCGCAAGCTGCTTCTGGAGGTGGCCAAGGGAAACGAGGCCGTGCTCAAAAAGCCCAAGCCCGAGGTCAACATCCGCCAGTTCGGCCGTTTCGGCGTGGAGTTCGACCTGTACATCTGGATCGACGACTTCATGAAGAAATTCAAGACGGAGTCGGATATCTTGTCCGAGATCGACAACCGATTCCAGGAAAACAAGATCATGATGGCCTTCCAGGGGGTCAAGGTCAAATACAAGCCCAGGGGCACCGAGGAGATGCAGTTGGAGGAGGCCCGGACGGCCCTGAAGGAAAAGCGCGGAGAGACGTTCAAGCTGGTCCGGCAGATGCGCCGGGTGCATTCCAGACGCAGATGGAATCTCTCCCGGGTCACGGTGCGGCAGTCGGAATAGCCCCGCAACGGCCGCCTCAGGTTCAATCACACAACACTCCAGGAGCCTCGCCCCATGGGTCATGTTTTCACAGCCGCCATCCTCGCCGGTCTTCTCTGGGGAGCGCCGCTTTCGGCCACAGCCCAGACGCCGCCTCCGTCCGCACCGGAAAACGCCCCTGCGGCTTCCACCAATCTGAAAGTGGGAACCACGCAGAGGCCGCCGTTTTCGTATAAAAACGCCCATGGGGAATGGGAGGGCATCAGCATCGACCTGTGGCAGGACATGGCCGACGAGATGGGATACGGGGTTACGCTTGAAGAATTTGACGAGAAGTCCCTGCTTCAGGCCGTGGAACACGGCCGGATCGACGCGGCCGTCACGGCCCTGTCCATCACCCCGGACTCGGAACGCCACATGGATTTCACACATCCCTATTATCTGAGCGGACTGGGGATCGCGGTTCCAAATCGCCCGGTGGGCAATATTTTCATCCATGTGGTGGAAGAGCTCATTTCCCCCCAGTTTTTGATCTACGTGGGACTTATGGGCTTTTTGCTGATGGTCAGCGGCCTTGTGGTGTGGTGGATCGAACGGCGCTTGAATCCCGACCAGTTCGGGCGCGGTCCCCGGGGCATTGTGGACGGCATGTGGTGGTCCGCCGTGACCATGACCACCGTGGGCTATGGCGACGCCGCCCCGAAAAGCATCGCGGGTCGGCTTCTGGGCATGGCCTGGATGTTCGCCTCGGTGGTGCTGGTGTCCGTTTTTACGGCCAGCGTGACCACCACCCTGACCGTGGGCCGCATCGAGGGCAAGGTCAACGGCCCGGCCGATCTGCCGACGGCCGCCGTGGGCTGCGTCTCCCCTGGGACGGCTGAGGGCTATCTGCGCCATATCCACGCCAGGCCGCGCCAATATACGGATATTCACGCCGCTCTGGCCGCCCTGGCTGCGGGGGATTTGGACGCTGTGGTGGATGATCGGCCCTTTTTGCTGCACACGGTGCGGGAGGGATATTCCCAAAAAGTGGCGGTTCTGGAAGCGCACTTCGATCCCACACTGTACGGGTTCGCCTTTCCCCTGGGCAGCGCCTTGCGCAAGCCGGCCAACGTGGTCCTTCTGCGTTTGCGTATGGACCGGAACTACTGGAAAACACTGACCGGCCCATATCTTGGGGAGTAGCCGCCGGGGAAAGGCGGCTGCAGCGGTACGGATCAAGGCCCTTGCTCGAAATTGTTAAAAAGATTAGTGTCTACCCGTAAACTGGATAACGCATGTTGCTGCGCCGTACCAACGTCGCCGTAAGGAGTGCAATGAAAAGCCGCCCCCAGACTGGACAAGCCGCCTTTTTTTATGCGGCCCTCGTCATTGTTGTGAGTTTTCTGTCTTTTGCCGGATGCGAGAAAAAACCCGAGCAAAAGGCGGCTCCGCAGCCTGTGGAAGTCACGGTCGTACAGGCCGCTCATGCCGATGCCCCGCTCAATGTGGACGGCATCGGGCATGTGTATGCCTACAACACCGTCAAGGTCCGCCCCCAGGTGACCGGTTATCTCAAAGCCACCTCCTTCGTCGAAGGACAAGAGGTGAAAGCCGGGGATTTGCTGGTGCTCATCGACCCGGCCCCGTTCCAGGCCAAAGTGGACGAGGCCAAGGCCACGCTTTTGCGCGACAAGGCCACGGCCGAACAGAACCACCGGGACTGGGTGCGGTATAAGGATCTGGTGGAGAAGGCGGTCATCAGCCAGGAAGACTACGAGAAAAAGCGCACGGACTATCAGCAGTCCAAAGAACAGGTCCGGATGGACGAGGCCAGCCTGGCCGACGCGGAAATCAGCCTGTCCTGGTGCTCCATCGCCTCTCCCGTGGACGGCATCTGCAGCCTGCAACAGATCAAAACGGGCAACTTGGTGGAGGAAAACAAGGACACCATCCTCACCGTCAACCAGATTCGCCCCATCAATATCCAGATTTCCGTGGCCGAAAAGGATCTTCCCGATCTGCGCGCCCATGCCGTCAAGACCCAGCTTCCCATCAACGTCCGTTTTCCGGGAAAGGACGCCCCGGCCAGCACGGGGGTGCTGACGGTCATCAACAACGCCGTGGACACCACCACCGGCATGATCACCATTCAGGGTGAGTTCCAGAATGAAAACAGGTTGTTGTGGCCGGGTCAGTTCGTCGAGGCCTCCGTGGTTCTGGCCATGATCCCGGGAACCATCCTGTTGCCCTCGGACGCGCTCATGGAAACCCAGGACGGCATCTCCGCCTTCGTGGTCACGGCCCAGAAGACGGTGGAGATACGCAAGGTCAAGACCGGACGCAAAATCGGGTCGAACACGGTGATCGAGTCCGGCATAAATGCCGGAGACACGGTGATCACGTCCGGACAGATCAAGCTTTTCCCGGGAGCGCCCGTGACCATCGTCAACGAGAAGACCTATAATGAAGGGCCGGTCCCGCCGGCTGACGGGACGACGCAGGGACAGCCCCAGCCGAAAGGCGATGGACAAAACAGTGGGCAGGACGCGGTCGACAAGGATCGGAAAGGCTCCTAACTTACAAGGATCTCGGGCATGACCGATCTTTTTATCAAGCGTCCGGTGGCCACCACGCTGCTTATGGCGGCGCTGATTTTCTTCGGAGTGGTTTCCTATTTCTCGCTGCCGGTGAGCGAGATGCCCAACATCGACTTTCCAACCATCCAGGTCACCGCCTCCCTGCCCGGCGCGGACCCGGAAACCATGGCCTCGGCCGTGGCCACCCCCCTCGAACGGCAGTTTTCGTCCATCTCGGGCCTGCAATCCATGAGTTCGATCAACGCCCTGGGGACCACCACCATCACCTTGCAGTTCGAATTGTCCCGAAGCCTTGACGGCGCGGGCACGGACGTTTTGACCTACATCAACGCCGCCCAGGGCAGCCTGCCGAACAACCTGCCCAGCCCCCCGACCTTCCAGAAGGTCAACCCGGCGGACATGCCCATCGTCTATATCCGCATCGCCAGCGATTCCATGCCCCTGTACAAGGTCACCGACTACGCCAAGACCTTCATCACCCAGCGCATCTCCATGATCAACGGCGTGGCCCAGGTGTCCATCTACGGCGACCAGACCTATGCCCCCCGGGTGCAGGTCAATCCCGACAAACTGGCCGCCCTGGGCATCGGCGTGGACGAGGTGGCCGACGCCTTCTCGGCGGAAACCGTGATGTTGCCCACGGGCTCCCTCTACGGCACGGAAAAGCTCTACACCATCAAGACCAAGGGCCAGTTGCACACGGCGGCGGCCTACAACCGCCAGATCATCACCTACCGCAACGGCCAGCCCATCCGTCTGGCCGATGTGGGACATGCCATCGACTCCACCATCAACGACAAAAACGCCGGGTTCTTCAACCAGGACCAGGGCATCGTCATCGCCGTCAAGCGTCAGGCCGGAACCAACACCATTGACGTGGTGAACGACATCATGACGCTTCTGCCCCAGATCGAGGCCACCCTGCCGCCCTCGATCACCGTCGAGGTGCTCTACGACCGCTCGGTCACCATCGAAGAATCCATCAACGACGTGCAGTTCACCCTGCTTTTGTCCGTGGCCCTGGTGGTGGTGGTCATCTTCTTCTTCCTCAAAAACCTCCCGGCCACGCTCATAGCGGCCATGGCCCTGCCGTCCTCCATCATCGGCACCCTGGCGGTCATGCAGATTCTGGGCTTTTCGTTGGACAACCTGTCCATGATGGCCCTGATCCTGGCCGTGGGATTCGTGGTGGACGACGCCATCGTCATGATCGAAAACGTGGTGCGCCACATGGAGATGGGCAAAAAGGTCATGCAGGCCTCTCTGGACGGGGCGCGCCAGATCGGCTTCACCATCATCTCCATGACCCTGTCACTGTCCGTGGTGTTCATTCCCATCATGTTCATGGCCGGCATCCTGGGCCGGGTGCTCAACGAGATGGCTGTGACCATCACCGTGGCCATCCTGGTCTCCGGATTCGTCACCCTGTCTTTGACGCCCATGCTGTGCAGCCGGTTTTTGTCAGGGAAAATGAACGAATCCAAAGGTTTGTTTAAACTTATGGAGCGGGGCTACGAGAAAACCCTGCATGTGGCCCTGCGGTTTCGGGCCCTGGTGCTCATGGCCTCAGTCGGGATTCTGGCCCTGACCATGTGGCTTTTCACCGTGGTGCCCACGGGGTTTATTCCGGCCACGGATTCCGGCATGTTCTACATGTTCGCCATGGCCGAGCAGAGCGCCTCCTTCGACACCATGAAAGAGCGCATGCTCAAACTCAGCCGGGTCATCGCCGCCGACCCCGACGTCTTCAAGATGATCGGCATCATCGGCGTGGGCGGTCCCAACACCTCCATGAACAACGCCGCCGGGTTCCCTCTGCTCAAGCCCATGAAGGACCGCAAGGCCAGCGCCCAGGAGATCATCGACCGCATGCGCCCCAAGGTGGCCCAGATTCCGGATCTCATGGTCTTCATGTACAATCCGCCCTCCATCCAGATCGGCGGCAAGCAGACCAAGGCCCTGTATCAGTTCACCTTGCTTTCGCCGAGCACCTCCGAACTCTATCCCCTGGCCCGCAAGATGGAAGGGCTCATGCGCAAGCTGCCGGAACTGGCCGACGTGAACACCGACATGCAGATCAACGGCCCGCAGATCTTCGTGGACATCGACCGCGACAAGGCCAAGACCCTGGGGGTCACGGCCCAAAGCCTGGAGACGGCGCTCATGACCGCCTATGCGGCCAGACAGGTGACCAACCTGTACGCCACCACGGACACCTACAAGGTCATTGTGGAGGTCCAGCCCGAGTTCCAGCGTCGGCCGGACCTGATGAACAAGCTCTACGTGCGCACCAGCCAGGCCGACGACACCACCGGGGACATGAAACTCGTGCCCTTAAGCGGCATGGTCTCCATGCGCGAGGGCGTGGGGCCCCTGGTGGTCAACCACACCGGCCAGCTGACCTCGGTCACCATCTCCTTCAACACCGCAGGCGTCTATTCCCTGGGACAGGCGGTCACGGCCATCACCGATCTGGCCAAGAAGGAGCTGCCCCCGACCATCAGCTACTTCTTCGAGGGCCAGGCCACGGCCTTCCAGGAATCCCTGGCCAGCGTGCCCTTCCTGCTGCTTTTGGCCATCATGGTCATCTACATCATCCTGGGCGTTCTCTACGAAAGCTTCATCCATCCCCTGACCGTGCTTTCGGGCCTGCCCTCGGCGGCCCTGGGCGGTCTGGTGACGCTTCTGTTCTTCGGCCGTCCCCTGGATCTGTACGGCTTCGTGGGCATCATCATGCTGATTGGCATCGTCAAGAAGAACTCCATCATGGTCATCGACTTCGCCATCGAGGCCGAGAAAGAGGGCAAAACCCCCTTCGAGGCCGTGTTCGCGGGCTGCGTGGTGCGGTTTCGGCCCATCATGATGACCACCGTGGCGGCCATCGCAGGCATCATGCCCATCGCCCTGGGCTACGGCGCCGGCGGCGACGCCCGGCAGCCCGTGGGTCTGGTGGTGGCGGGGGGGCTTGTCATCTCCCAGATCGTCACCCTGTACCTGACCCCGGTGTTTTATACCTACATGGACCAGCTCCAGAACTGGCTGACCAAACGTTCGGAGAGCCACGCCGACGCCTCATGATGTGCCTGGATGCCGCCCAAACCGCCAGCGTGCTGCCCTTTGACCGGCTGGCCGACGCCTTGGCCGAGGTCTTGGCGAAAAAGCGCCGGGGCGAGGTTTTCGCCCCGCCCCGGCTGCACATGCCCCTTCCCGGCGGCGTGCTTTTGGTCATGCCCGCCACGGACCACCATCTGCTCATGGTCAAACGCATCACCGTGCATCCCGGCAATCCCGGCCAGGGGGCGCCCGCCATTCAGGGCGAGGTCACGGTGTCCGACGCGGCCACGGGAAAACCCCTCTTCGAACTGCACGGCCCGACGGTGACCGCCCGGCGCACGGCGGCCCTGAGCCTTCTGGCGGCGCGGCTTCTGGCCCCGAATCCGCAGGGGCCGCTGCTGGTCGTGGGGGCGGGGGTGCAGGCCCGGACGCACGCCCTGGCCTTTCATGAGGGCCTGGGGGTGAAGACCTGCCGCCTGTTCTCGCGGACCCCGGCTAAGGCCGAGGCCCTGGCCCAATCCTTGCGGCAGGCTGGCCTGGACGCCAGGGCCGTGGAGGCCCGGGAGCTTCCCGGCGTGATTGCCGCATCCCCGCTTGTGGTCACGGCCACCACGGCCACGGAGCCGGTTGTTCCGGACAGGGTCCGGGACGACGCCTTCCTGGCCGCCGTGGGGTCGTTTTCCCCCCGGGCGGCCGAGATCCCGGCCGGTCTGGTGCGCCGGGCCCAGGTCTATGTGGACGATCTGACGGCGGCGCAGGCAGAGGCGGGCGATCTCATCCGGGCCGGGGCGGACTTCGGGCGCATCACGCCCTTGGAGGATGTGGCGGACGGTGCGGTGGGACGTCCGGAAGCGGGCGGGGGACCGGTGCTTTTCAAAAGCGTGGGGCACGCCCTGTTCGATCTGGCCGCCGCCCGGCTGGCCATGGCCATGCTGTAAGCGGCTTCGGCCGTATCCTTGCCAAAATCTCAGGGAGACTGTCCCGGCCCTCGCGCCGTCCGGAAGATGCCTTCCGGTCGGGCCGCCCCCGTGTGTTTTTAAGCAGCCTGCGGCTTGGCCGTGCGGTCCAGCCGCCAGACCACGGCCCCCAGCGCCAGGGCGGCCATGGCCAGGAGGAACAGGATGGAGTTGGTATGGCAAAAGGCCGCCACCAACTGGTCGGGAGGCACCCGGGTCATGTCCGCCCGCGTGGGCATGGCCGACATGCCAGCGATGGAGGCGGTGAATATCGCCCCCACCAGGGGCATTCCCGTGGATTGCCCGAACACCCGGGTATAATTGAGCAGCCCCGAGGCCACGCCCAGCCGTTCGCGCGGCACAGCCCCCATGATGGCGCTGTTGTTGGGAACCTGGAACAGCCCGATGCCGATGCCCACCGGACAGTTGCGCAGGACGAATTCCCACCAGGGGGCGTCCTGGGTCAGCCCGGTCATGGCCAGATAGCCGATGCCCACCGTGGCCAGCCCCAGGATGCTTAATCCCCGCGACCCGAAGCGGTCGGAGAGGGAGCCGGAAAGCATGGCGAACACGCCCATGCACACAGGCAGGACCATCATGATCAATCCGACCTCCCAGGTGGCGCGCCCCTGGGCCATTTGCAGGAAAAAGGGCACGATGAATCCGCCTGACAGGGAGATGAACACCAGCACCGACATGAGCAGGTTCAGGGAAAACCGCAGGTTGCGGAACAGGGACAAATCGATCATGGGCTGGGCCGTGCGCCGCTCCACCGCAAGAAATCCCGCGAATCCGATGACGGAGAGACCCAGCAGGGCCAGGGCGCCTGTCTGGTCGAAGCCCGTCTTCTGGCCCAGGGTCATGCCCAGACAGTAGCAGCCCAGGGTCACGGCGGCGATGACCGCGCCGGGCACGTCGAACCGTTGCCTGGCCTGGGAGGGGGGCAGGGCGGGCATGTATTTGGCCACAATGCGCATGGCCAAAAGTCCGATGGGCACATTGACCAAAAATATCCAGCGCCATCCGGCCAGATCGATGAGGATTCCCCCCACCGACGGCCCCAGGGCCAGTCCCATGGACACCGTGGCCCCCACAAAGCCGATGGCCCGGCCGCGCGTGCCGGGCGGGGCGATCTCGGTGACGATGGCGATGCCCAAGGCCTGGCTCATGGCCGCGCCCACGCCTTGCAGGGCCCGAAAGGCGATCAGCCAATGGGCGTTTGGGGCCAGCCCGCACAGAAGCGAGGCGGCGGTGAAGATGACCAGGCCGGTTGCGAAGATGCGCTTTTTGCCCATCATGTCCCCGAGCCGGGAGATGAGCAGCAACAGGCAGGCGATGGCCACCACGTAGCTTAGGATCACCCACTGGATGGTGGCGAAATCCACCCCGAGGCTAGCGGCCAGGGTGGGAAGCGATACGTTGACGATGCTCATGTCCAGGGTGGCCATGAGCACCATCATGTTCACCCCGAGCATGGACAGGGCCACGGAGGAGCCGAAGGCGGATTCCGGGACGGAGGAGGCGTTTTCTGGCATGGAGAGTCCTTGGCGCGCCGGGTTTTCCGGGATCGCGCAGAGCCGTCATTTCTATAGTGATGCCGCCTGGGCCGCAAAGCTTTTTTTTGAGGGCCGCTCTAGGAAATTGCGACGGCGTACGCCCCGTCAAGGCCTCGCCGCGGTTCTTGCCTTGGGCATGGCCCGGCGTGTAGACATGGGGCCGGAGGATATGTCGTTATGGACAGTATGGTGATTGACGTTCGGTTCCCCGGTGGAAAAAAGGTTCTGGCGGACTTCGGCGATGTGGTCATTGAGACGGACCAGCCGGTCAAAAGCGGCGGAGAGGGGAGCGCCCCCCTGCCATCGCAGTTGTTTTTCGGGGCCGTGGCCGCCTGCTCCGGCTATTATGCCCTGGCCTTTTGCCAAAACCGTTCCATCGACGCCACCGGCCTTTCCCTGTCGGTGCGCTGCCAGCCCGACGAGCGCACCAAGCTTGTGGGCACGGTGGAGATGGAGCTGACCCTGCCCGAGGGATTCCCGGAAAAATACCGCGAGGCCATTGTCCGGGCCGTGGAGGCCTGCTGGGTGAAAAAACACTTCGAGCATCCGCCGCTTTTTTCCGTGCGCACACGCTGATCCTTGGCGTCGCGATCTGGTCGTGGCGTCGGCTGCCGGGATCGCCAGGGACGCGACGGCATCCCCACGATCCGGCATTTCCCTGCCAAACAGCAAAAGGCCGCCTCCCCCGCACCCCGGGGAAGACGGCCTTTTGCCAGTTGGATATCCTGCGTTACAGGCGTTCGTACGCTTGGCCCGGCGACGCTTTCGGGCTGGCGCCGGGACCAGCGGATGTTCCGGCGATGGACTTGGAGGTCCGGCCCGTGGGGTGGCTTCGGCTGACCCGGAAAAAGGAGATGGTGGCCTGGAGCTGTTCGGACTGTCCGGCCAGTTCCTCCGAGGTGGAGGCCATTTCTTCGCTGGCCGAGGCGTTTTGCTGCACCACCTGGTCAAGTTGGCTGACGGCCTTGCTGATCTGTTCCGCCCCGGCGTTCTGCTCGACCCCGGACGCGGCGATCTCCTCCACCAGTCCGGCTGTCCGCGTGATGTCCGGGATGAGCCGGGAGAACATGACCCCGACCTCTTCGGCGACATCCACGCTTGTTCCGGACAATTCCCCTATCTCGGCCGCAGCCGCGCCGCTGCGTTCGGCCAGTTTCCTGACCTCGGCGGCCACCACGGCGAACCCCTTGCCGTGTTCCCCGGCCCTGGCGGCCTCGATGGCCGCGTTTAAGGCCAACAGGTTTGTCTGGCGGGCGATTTCCTGAATGATGGATATTTTTTCGGCGATGTTTTTCATGGCCACCACGGCCTTGCGCACGGCCTCGCCGCCCTGTTCGGCGTCGGAGGCGGCCTTGAGCGCGATCTGGCGGGTCTTTTGGGCGCTATCCATGTTCTGGCGCACGTTGGCCGTCATCTCCTGCATGGAGGACGAGATTTCCTCCACCCCGGCGGCCTGTTCGCTGGCCCCCTGGGAGAGATGCTGGGCCGAGGCCGACAGCTCCTCGCTGCCCGAGGCCACGTTTTCCGTGGCCGATTGCACGTCGGCCACCACCTCGCGCAGTTTTTCCACCATGTCGTTTAAGGATTTGGCCAGCACCCCGATTTCGTCTTTCTGATCAATGTCCAGGTTGGTGGTGAAATCGCCTTCGGCCATGGCCTGGGCGAAGGTCACCCCTTTTTGCACCGGGCCGGTGATGGCCCGGGTGATGATCACGGTCACCAGGATGCCCAGGAGCAGGGCCGCCCCAAGTCCGATGGAGGTCGTGGAGATGGCCGTGTCCAGGGACGCCAGGGCCTCGGAGGCCATGGCCGTGGTGCTCTTTTCAGCCAGGGCGGCCCGGTCGGCGGCCCGGTCCAGCACTCCGGAATAGGTGGCGATGCGTTCCTGGATAAGCGGGGCCACGGCCATCTGTTCCGTAACGATCTCCCCGATGACCTTGCGAAACGCCTGGGCCGCTTCCTTGACCGCCGACAGTTGGCGCCGATTGGCCTCCTGTCGGGTTTCGGCCAAGAGTTCGTCGGTAAGGGTGATGATCTTTCCGGTCTGTTGGACGCAGGCTTCCAGGATGCTCGAATTGGCCGTGGCCTGGGCCTCCCAGGCGTCAGCCCGGATATCCTCTCCGGCCAGAAGAAGGGCCAACCCCCGGTCGATGCGGTCCTGCCTGAGCTGGAGTTCCTCCACGGTGTCGTGGGCGGTGATCTGGCGCTGCATGGCGGATTGCTGCTGCCTGAGGTAGGCGTCGATGTTGGTGGTAAAGGTCTGGGAGGCCTCATGCAGGGCCACCCGGGCGGCTTTGGTGCGCTCCACGCTTGTTTCTGTTTTTTGAACGGCGATCTCATAGGCGTCCATGGATGCGGAAATATCCCGCAACACCTTGCCGAAGGAGTCGGCGTCGCCGCCTCCCGAGGTTTCCTTGAGTCCGGCGAGGCCCTTCTGCATGGCCGTACGGGCCAGGGCCATTTCCTGGCGGCCTTTTTCCAGCCATTCCGGCTGGAGATTTAAGCTGTAGCCCAGATTATAATATCCGGCCTGACGTTGATGGCGTTCGATGATCCCGGACAGCGACCACTCGGGAACGTTGGTCTGGGCCAGAACATGGTTCTGGGTCCGGACGCCGCTCATGGAGACAATGGATACAGCGCCAACAGCCATGGCGATGGCCAGGACCAGGGAAAATCCCAGGCCGATCTTCCCGGCCAACTTCAAATTCATAAACATGATCATTTCCTTTTGGCGGTGTCTGAGCCGACCTGCCGCACCGTGGTCATGACAATCGGCCGGGGAAGTTGAGCCTCCCTTCCTTTACGGCGTTGCAGGAGGTCAAAGGCAGTGCTGCGTTTTCCAGGACACTGCCGATCCGAGCAACACGAAGCGGATCGGGGTGTGTCTGGGGTTCAAACCAATCTGCCATACGCGTCTTCCGAGGTATCGAAAGCCCTGCGGCGCCGTCAATCGGAATCCTCCCCGCCCGGTGGCGATACCGCATCCGCCGGGGTTTGGATTTGGACAAATACGTTGGTAATATTCAGTAATTGTTAGAGAATATAAATCCGTTGGGCTATCGAGGCAGAGCCCCCGTTCTTTCTCTTGGCGAGGATTCTCAGCCGGGAGATATCCGCTCAGCGTCTGGTTCAATCTTGATGGTGAGACGTCATTTTCGACAGAGCGGAGTTTTTGGCGTCAAGGCGAAAGTGAACGATTTTTCAGCAGGCCGCTGCCCAAGCAGTGAATTGCCGCTTTCATGTTCAGACCGTTGCCAGGTGTCGGCGCAGGTTGATACGCGCTTCTGCGAAGCCTCCGTTTGACGCCGCCTTTTTACTGAAGATTGAGCGGATGCTTCTTACGGATTCATGGCGACCATCATCTTGAACACGTTTCTTTGTTTCTGAGGAAATCCGTGGTCACGATTTGACAATGGTGCACCATGGCTGCCAAATGCAGCATTTCAGTCAATTCGGTTGGACTTTTGAACAATATGTAAAAAAATAATCTCCAGAAAGCCAAACGCCCTTTCGTGAAAAAGCCAAGTGTCCAAAACAAATGGAACATGGCCTTGACATCATACAGCTTCACCGGTCTTTTTGTCACGAAATCAGGAGTCTTATAGTGCTTCAAACATTTTTTGATGCGCCCAAAGGATGCTGTCGGCGTATAGATTTCTCGCAAAAGGTCTTTGTATCCGTTAACGAGGAAGTCCTTATCCATTTTTGGAATGAAGTTCAGGGCATTCTCGTCCATAGTGTTGTTTCCTGAGGGAAAGCCAAGAATCCGGCCCTCTTTTTCAAGACGTTTCCACAGCGGCGTGTGGGGCGGAGCCGAGAGCAACCCGATCATGGCCACGGCTATACCGGAATTCTCAATAAACTGCCGTTGGATGGAGAAAATTTCGGGTGGATCCGCATCGAAACCGATGATGAAGCCGCCCATGACATTGATGCCAAAGGAATGGATCGTCTCCACGGATCGCAGTAAGTCGCGTCCCAGATTTTGTTTCTTGGAACATTCGGCCAGGGAGGCGGCCGCCGGAGTCTCAATGCCGATGAAGACGCTCTTGAATTGGGCCGTCGCCATCAGTCCGAGCAGTTCCGCGTCGTCGGCCAGGTTGATGCTGGCCTGCGTGATGAACGTGAATGGCTGTCCATGCCCCTGTTGCCAAGCGATGATGCCGTGCAGGAACGTTTTTGCCAGCTTTTTGTTGCCGATGAAGTTGTCATCGACAAAAAATATCATGCCTCCCCAGCCCAGAGACAAGATATTGTCCAGTTCGACAAGGATTTGTTCCAGGGATTTGTGGCGGGGCTTCAGACCGTTGAGGAACAACACATCACAGAATTCACACTGAAAGGGGCACCCTCGTGTGCTCTGTATGGGCATGGCGAGGTACGCTTTGATGTCGAGAAGATCCAACCGGGGGGGCGGTGTCTCTGTCAAGCGTGGAAAACCGTCCGCCTTGTACACCGGCTTGGCGCAACCGTTTTGCAGATCGGCCACAAGCTGGGGCATGACGGCCTCGGCTTCGCCCACCAGGATATGATCAACTCCCTGGACCGTTTCATAATACAGCGTATAATGTGGCCCCCCGGCCACGACAGGCACTCCGGCGGCATTTGCCCGGCGCACGACCGTCGCAGCCGATTGCATCTGAATATCCATGGCGCTTACAAAAACAGCATCTGCCCAGGCGAGGTGCTCTTCAAGCAACGGTTCCACGCTCATATCAACAAGTCGCTGTGGCCAATCCTTTGGGAGCATTGCGGCTACGGTGAGCAGACCAAGAGGCGGAACATTCGATGGCGCATGAAAAAAGCGTCCTGCATACTGCATGCTCCAGAATGTTGGCGGATAAGCTGGCGAAACGAGAAGGATTTTCATGCGATGCGGGTATCCTCCCTAGATCGTTGGCCCTCGCAGCAATCCCACTGCGCTACGCATACCCCAGGACTGGTATGCAGCATTATTCTTTCAGGGAGGACTGCGAGACTAAAAAACGGTCCAGGTGATTTGCCGATTCCAGATGAGTGCAGACACCGTCAACGCCACTGATGTGCAGAATTTTTCCCGCAGTCAGCAACCCGGTATTGCCGATGATCGGTTCCTGAATCATCTACATGGCACGCTTGCTCATGTCCAGCACCCCGTGGATGAAGTGGGCTATCGCCACCCAGCAATGATCAATATCCTGGAATTATACACTTTTTTCAATGACCTGAGGCGCCGTTACGGCATCTTGAACGGATGTTATTTACGGATTCTGGTTAGAGAATAGAAATGGTCTCACCTTGCCCGGGTTTCTTTTTCCGGCCGGCGCCTCGGTCATGGCTTTGTCTCCAGGCCGTCCTGCGTTTGTAACACATTCCTGCCAGTTCTTTTTATCCATCAAACCGCAACGCAAAGGAGACGGGGATGCAACGCCGCACGCACGCACTGGCAGGCATGATCCTGGGGTTTGTCGTGGCCCTGGGGCTGGTCTTTTCCGGTCTGGCCCGGGCCGGGGAGATCCTGGTCTACACCGCCCTGGAGGACGACGAATACCCTGGCTATCTGGAACTGTTCAAAAAGGACCACCCGGAGATCACGGTCAAGGTGGTGCGCGATTCCACGGGCATCGTCACGGCCAAGCTTTTGGCCGAGAAGGACAACCCCCAGGCCGACGTGGTGTGGGGAACGGCGGCCACCAGCCTTCTGGTGTGCGACCAAAACGGCATGCTGGAAGGCTATGCCCCGAAAAATCTGGACAAAGTGGCCAGCCAGTTCCGCGATGCGGCCAATCCGCCCCACTGGGTGGGAATCAAAGCCTGGGAAACCGGCTTTTGCGTGAACACCGTGGAGTCCGAAAAGCTGAAGCTGCCCATCCCGGCCTCCATGGCCGATCTGGTCAAGCCCGAATACAAGGGCAAGATCGTCATGCCCAACCCGGCCTCCTCGGGCACGGGCTTTTTGACCGTCTCGGCCGTGCTCCAGACCATGGGCGAGGAAAAGGGCTGGCAGTTCCTGGACAAACTCCACGACAACATCGCCCAGTACACCCATTCCGGCTCCAAGCCCTGCAAGATGGCCGGGGCCGGGGAATTCCCCATCGGCATCTCGTTCGGCTACCGGGGGATCATCCAGAAGCAGAAGGGTGAGCCCGTGCAGACCGTGTTCCCCTCCGACGGTTGCGGCTGGGACGTGGAGGCCAACGCCCTGGTCAAGAAGGCGGCCATCAAGCCCGATGCCAAGGTCTTTTTGGACTGGGCGCTGGGGGCCGACGTCATGAAGATGTACGCCAAGGTCTACCCCCTGACCGCCTATCCCACGGGCGTGGCCATCCCCGAGGGCTATCCGGCCGATCCCTTCAAGATCCTGGTGAAAAACGACTTCCAGTGGGCGGCCAAGAATCGTGAACGCATCCTGGCCGAGTGGACCAAGCGCTACGGAAGCAAAAGCGAAGCCAAATAGGCCTCCCGATCCCTTTGCCTCCCCCCATCACGGGCGCGATCCGGTCTTTCCCGCCGGATCGCGCCCCCGAGGACATCATGCCCCAACGTGCCCCAGGAAAGGACGAGCCGTATCTGTTGGTGGAAAACGTCACCAAGCGTTTCGGGAATTTCTACGCCCTGCGCGAGGTGGGGCTGGCGGCCTCGGCCGGGGAGTTCGTGTGCATCCTGGGCCCCAGCGGTTGCGGCAAGACCACCATGCTGCGGGTGGTGGCCGGACTCGAATCCCATGAGGCCGGGCGGGTGGTCCTGGCCGGACGCGACGTCACCGGGCTGCCCGTGTCCCGGCGCAACGTGGGCATCGTTTTTCAGTCCTACGCCCTGTTTCCCAACCTGACCGCCGCAGAGAACGTGGGCTATGGCTTAAAAAGCCGCAACGCCGCCAAGGGGGCCCGGCACGACCGGGTCAAGGAGTTGTTGCGGCTGGTGGGGCTGACGGGGCTTGGCGACGTCTATCCGGCCAGGCTCTCGGGCGGCCAGCAACAGCGGGTGGCCCTGGCCCGGGCCATGGCCCTGTCTCCCAAGCTGCTGCTCCTGGACGAGCCCCTGTCCGCCCTGGACGCCAAGGTGCGCATCATGCTGCGGGGCGAGATTCGCTCCTTGCAGCGGCGTCTTGGGGTGACCACGGTGATGGTCACCCACGACCAGGAGGAGGCCCTGACCATGGCCGACCGCATCCTGGTCATGCACCAGGGCATGGTGGTCCAGGACGGCTCGCCCCGGGACATCTACGACGCCCCGGCCACACCGTTCGTGGCCTCGTTTATCGGCTCCATGAATTTCATCTCCGGCGGCAAGCGCCATCCCGACGGCACCGTGTTCCTGGGCAACCGCTCCATCCGGGGGGCAAGCGGCCCGAGGATCGCCCGGGGAGCGGGGGATGCCGGGGAGGTGACCCTGGCCATCCGGCCGGAGGACGTAACCCTGGCCCCGCGCCAGGAAACCGGGCCGGATCTGTGGCCGGGAAAAGCCCGTCATCTTGAGTTTCGCGGCGGGGTCTACCGGGTGGGACTGAGCCTGTTCGTGGGCGGCGGAGAACGCGGGATGATCGCCGACGTCTCGGCCGAGACCGTGCGCCGGATGGAACTGCGCCAGGATATGGGGCTCTCGGTGGGGCTGTGCCCGGATCGGATGCACGTCTATCGTCAGGAAGCCCACGTTGCGGAGGGGGCATGAGCCCCCGGATGGCGGCGTTGACGCGGGCATGTGCGGACTTCGACGCCATGCGGGCGCTTCGGGCCGGGCTTTTGGTCCTTTTGTGCCTGTGGCTGACCGTGGCGGTGCTGTTTCCCCTGGCCACCCTGGCGGTGAAAAGCCTCACCACCCCGGACGGGGCGTTTGCCGGGTTCGACAATTTCATCCGCTATTTCAGCACGCCCTCGTTGGCCGTTTCCTTCGGCAACAGCCTTTTCGTGTCCGCAGCCACCACCCTTGTAGCCGTCAGCCTTGGATTCGCCTATGCCTACGCCCTGACCCGCACGGCCATCCCGGCCAAAGGGTTTTTCCTCACCGTGGCCATGATGCCGCTTTTCGCCCCGACGCTTTTAAACGGCATCGTCCTGGTCTACCTGTTCGGGAAAAAGGGGCTCGTCACCACGGGTTTTTTCGGGATCTTGCCCTTTGGCCTGGACATCGGCCTGTATGGCGCCGTGGGCATCATCCTGGCCGAGGTGCTGTTCGTGTTTCCCCAGGCCGTGCTCATCCTGACCATGGCCCTTTCCATGACCGACGCCAGGCTCTATGAGGCCGCCCATTCCCTCGGGGCGTCGCCTGGCCGGGTGTTTTTCACCGTGACCCTGCCCGGGGTGCGTTACGGGTTGGTGAGCGCCTGTTTCGTGGGATTCATCCTGAGTTTCACGGATTTCGGCGCGCCCAAGGTGGTGGGGGGCTTTTTCAACGTCCTGGCCACGGACATCTACAAGCAGGTCATCGGGCAACAGAATTTCGTCATGGGGGCCACGGTCAGCATGATCCTGCTGTTTCCGACCGTTCTGGCCTTTCTGGCCGACCGGGTGAGCCGCCGCAGACAGTCGTCCATGATCGGGGCCCGCAGCGTGCCCCTGGTTCCCCGGCCCGATCCCGTTCGCGACCGGCCTTTTTTCCTTTTCTGCCTGCTGGTGGCCCTGGCCGTGATCTCCTTTTTCCTGGTGGCGGTTTTTGCCTCCCTGATCAAGGTCTGGCCCTACGATTTGAGCCTGACCCTGGCCCACTACGACTTTTCCGGCACGGGCGGCGGAGGCTACCGGGCCTTTTTCAACAGCCTGAAGATGTCCGCCATCTCGGCCGTGGCGGGCACCGTAGCCACCTTTTCCGCCGCCTATCTCATTGAGAAATCCCCGGGCATGCGCCCCATCCGGCAGGCGGCCTCCTTTTTGTGCATCGTGCCCCTGGCCCTGCCCGGGCTGGTCATCGGCCTGTCCTACATCTTTTTTTTCAACGCCCCGGCCTTCGACCTCTTTGGGCTGCACATCCCCAACCCGGCCAACGCCCTGTACGCCACCATGGGCATCCTGGTGTTGTCCAATGTGGTGCATTTTTTCACCGTGGGCTACCTCACGGCGGCGACGGCCCTGGGACAGCTCGACCGGGAATTCGAATCCGTGTCCGAATCCATGGGCGTGCCCTTTTACCGCACCTTCCTGCGGGTCACGGCCCCGGTGTGCCTGCCCGCCATTCTGGAAATCGGGCTGTATTTTTTCGTCAACTCCATGGCCACGGTCTCGGCGGTCATCTTTCTCTATTCGGCGGACATCCCCCTGGCCGCCGTGGCCGTGGCCAACATGGACGACGCCGGGGACATCGCCCCGGCCTGCGCCATGTCCGTTTTGATCGTGGGGGCCAACGTGGCCGTGCGCATCCTCTACGGGCTGGCGACCAAACGGTTGCGGCGACGCACCCAGACATGGGCCGGGAAGGGATAAATTTTCGCCGGGAAGCGGCGCCCGGGTGACGGCCGCTCGTGGAACGGACGTCAAGCCCGGCATGGAAAAGCACGCGGCGCCGTGATAGGCCGCCCAGACGGTTCGTCGCGCCGCGATGATCCAAAAGGAGAATCGATACCGTGGACATGTTCATTCGCAACACCGCCTATACGGGGCCCGTCAGGGCGGTCATCCTGGACTGGGCCGGAACGGCCGTGGACTTCGGCTGCATGGGCCCCGTGGCCGTCTTCCTCGAGGTCTTCGCCCGCCGGGGGGTGGCGGTGACCGTGCCCGAGGCCCGCGCCCCCATGGGGCTCATGAAAAAGGACCACATCCGGGCCGTGTGCCGCATGGCCTCCGTGGCCGCCAGATGGCGCGAGGTCTTCGGCCGCGACCCGGACGAATCCGACGTGGAGGACATGTACGCCGAGACCGAGCCGCTCATGGTGGAGATGATCTCCCGGCACGCCGAACCCGTGCCCGGCCTTGTGGAGGCCGTGGCGGCGTTGCGGGACATGGGGCTGCGCATCGGCTCAACCACCGGCTACACCCGGCCCATGATGGAGGCGCTTATGCCCCTGGCGCGCGAGCGCGGCTATGCGCCGGATTTCATGGCCTGTCCCACGGACGCCCCGGCCGGTCGGCCCTATCCCTACATGTGCTGGCAAAACGCCGTGGCCCTGGAGGTCTATCCCCTGGAGGCCATCGTCAAAATCGGCGACACGGTCAGCGACATCCACGAGGGCTTAAACGCCGGCCTGTGGACCGTGGGACTGACGGAGCAGGGCAACGAGATGGGTTTTCCCGAGGCGGAGCTTGCGGCCATGGCCCCGGCGACGTTTTGCAAGCGCCTGGAGGCGGCCGAAAATCGCCTGGTGAACGCCGGGGCGCATTTTCTGGCCCGGCGCATCGGCGACTGCCCGGCCATTGTCGAGGAGATCGGCTCCCGCCTGGCCTTGGGGGACCGCCCGTGACCAAGGCCGACGGATGTCCGGGGGATGCGGGGACGCGCTCTGAACCGTCGCCGTCGATCCCCGGGGATACGGCTTTTAAACGGGCCGAAAAGACCGAGGGGGACGTGAACCTGTCTCCCCGGCGGGCGGCGTTTGTGGCCGCCGAACACGACCAGGCCACCCGGGACTGGCTGGCCCGGGACCAGGCCGTCTTTTTCCGGCAAAGCCTGTCCACCCCCTGCCTCAACGTCCTGTCCGGGGCGCATGGCGCCTGGCTGACGGACCTTGGCGGCAGGCGCATCCTCGATTTCCACGGCAACAGCGTCCACCACCTCGGCCACGGCCATCCGGCCGTGGTCCGGGCCGTGCGCCGCCAGATGGATGAACTGCCGTTTTGCCCCCGGCGGTATGCCAACGCCCCGGCCGTGGAGCTGGCCGAACTGTTGTGCGCCTCTTCCCCCTGCGGGCCGTCCAAGGCGCTCTTCGCCCCGGGCGGAACCACGGCCGTGGGCATGGCCCTGAAGCTGGCCCGGGCGGCCACGGGGCGGTTCAAGACCGTGTCCATGTGGGATTCCTTCCACGGCGCGTCCCTGGACGCCATCTCCGTTGGCGGCGAGGCCCTGTTCCGCAAGAACGCGGGACCGCTTTTGCCAGGGGCCGTCCATGTTCCCCCGGCCGATCCCGGCCGGTGCCTCTTCCGCCCAGGTGGGGACTGCGCCTCCTGCGGACTGCGCTGCGCCGCGTACATCGACTACGTCATGGGGCATGAGGGGGATGTGGGGGCGCTGGTGGCCGAACCGGTACGGGCCACCACCGTGGTCCTGCCGCCGCCGGGATACTGGCGGGCCGTGCGGGACATCTGCGACCGGCACGGGGCGCTTTTGATCTTTGATGAAACAGCGGTGGGGCTTGGGCGCACGGGACGGCTTTTCGCCTGCGAACATTTCGAGGCCAGGCCGGACATGGTGGTCCTGGGCAAGGCCCTGGGCGGCGGGATCATGCCCCTGGCGGCGCTTCTGGCCCGGGCGGATCTCGACGTGGCCCCGGACAAGGCCCTTGGCCACTACACCCACGAAAAAAATCCCGTGGCCTGCGCCGCCGGTCTGGCGGCCCTGCGGGTGATCCTGGACGAGGATCTTCCGGGTTGGGCCGCGACGTTGGGCAGACGCCTTCTGGGCGACCTCAAAGCCTTGAGCGCACGACACGCGGCGGCAGGGTCGGCGCGCGGCCTGGGGCTGGCCCTGGCCCTGGAGGTCGACTGTCCGGAAGGGGATGGGGACGCGGCGGCGGCCATCGCCGACCGGGTGCTTTACGAGTGTCTGGCGCGGGGCGTAAGCTTCAAGGTGTCCGGGGGAAACGTGCTCACCCTGACCCCGCCCCTGACCATCAGCGATGAGGACGCGGACCTGGCGTTTTCCGTTCTGGATGCCGCCCTGGCCGCCGCAACTGACTGCAACGCCTGACGAAAGGATCACGCGATGGACTCCAGACTGCTTCCGGACAATCCCTATCTGCTTCTGACCCCCGGCCCCCTGTCCACCTCCAAGGGGGTCAAGGCGGCCATGTTCCGCGACTGGTGCACCTGGGACGACGACTACAACGCCCTGGTGCAGGACATCCGGTCGCAGTTGGTGCGTCTGGCCGGAGGCGGGGAGGAGCTGACCGCCGTGCTCATGCAGGGCAGCGGCACGTTTTGCGTGGAATCGGTCATCGGCACGGCCGTTCCCCGGGAGGGCAAGCTTCTGGTTTTGTCCAACGGGGCCTACGGCGCGCGCATCGGGGAAATCGCCCGCAGGCTGGGCATCCCCTTGACCCTGATGGATTTCGGTGAGTTGGAGCCGCCGCGTCCCGGGGATGTGGCCCTGGCCCTGGAGGCCGATCCGGCCATCACACATGTGGCCGTGGTGCATTGCGAGACCACCACGGGCATGCAAAACCCGGTTGGCGACGTCGGGCGGGCGGTCAAGGACGCGGGCAAGGTCTTCATCGTCGACGCCATGAGTTCCTTTGGCGGCATTCCCATGACCATGGCCGGGATCGGCGCGGATTTTCTGATTTCCAGCGCCAACAAGTGCATCGAGGGCGTGCCGGGGTTCGGCTTCGTGGTGGCCGGACGGGGGGAGATGGAGCGCCTGGGCGACCGGGCGCGTTCCTTAAGCCTCGACCTGTACGGGCAGTGGAAGGAGATGGAGGACAAGGGCGGCAAGTGGCGGTACACCTCGCCGACCCATGTGGTGCGGGCCTTTGCCCGGGCCCTGGAAGAGCTCGACGCCGAGGGCGGGGTGGCGGCCCGGCATGCCCGGTACTCCAAAAACCACCGCATCCTGGTCTCGGGCATGAACCGCCTGGGCTTCGAATGCCTCCTGCCTCCGGCCTATCGGTCCCCGATCATCACCTCGTTTCTGTGCCCGGCCTGGTCCGGCTTCACCTTCAAGCGCCTGTATGAGGCCCTGAAGAATCGGGGGTTCGTCATTTATCCCGGCAAGGTTTCGACGGCCGACACCTTCCGCATCGGCAGCATCGGCCAGGTCTTTCCCGAGGACATGGAGCGGCTGGTGGAGGCCGTGTCCATGTCCGGTTTGGCGGAATAATCGGAACGCTGGATATAATGCGGCCGCCGGAAGGCCACAGGCAACGAAAAAGGCGCGGGCTCTTGGGGTCGTCCCCACAGCCCGCGCCTTGTCGTGGTGTGCTTTCGCGCCTAGTCCTGGGTTTTGAGGTCCTCGACCAGCTCTTGAAGCTCCCGGGCCTGCATGGACAGTTCCTGGATGGCCCGGGCGGACTCGCCCATGACCTGGCTGGTTTCCGCGGAGATGCGGTTGATCTCCTCAATGCTGCGATTGATTTCCTCGCTGGCCGAGGACTGCTGTTCGGCCGCCGTGGCGATGGAGCGCACCTGGTCGGCGGCGGAATCCACAAGACGGACGATCTCGGTCAGGGCGTCGCCGGATTTCCCGGCCAGGACCGTGGCGTTTTCCACCGCCTTTGAGGCGTCGTCGGTATTTTGGATGTTCTTCCGGGCCCCGGCCTGGATGGCGGTGATGGCCTGGCTGACTTCCTGGGTGGCGTTCATGGTCTTTTCGGCCAGCTTGCGCACCTCGTCGGCCACCACGGCGAAGCCGCGCCCGGCCTCGCCTGCCCGGGCGGCCTCGATGGCGGCGTTTAAGGCCAAAAGATTGGTCTGGTCGGCGATGTCCTCGATGACGTTCATGATCTTGCTGATCTCCTCGGCTTGTTTGCCGAGACTGCCCATGTTCGCCTTGAGGGTGGTGGCCTGGGTCTGCACCTGGGAGATGGCCCCGATGACCCGCTGCACCACCGAGGAACCGTTTTCGGCCATCTGCCGGGCCGCGTCGGAACTCTCCGAGGCCTGTCCGGCGTTTTTGGCCACCTCAAGAACCGTGGCGTTCATCTCTTCCATGGCCGTGGCCGTTTCCCCGGCCCGCTCCCGTTGCAGTTCGGCCCCGCGTCCAGCCTGTTCCACCTGGGCCGACAGCTCTTCCGAGGCCGTGGTCAGGCGCTCCACCACCACGTCGATCTGGGAGGCGGCCTGGAGCATGCCGTCGCGCTTGGCCACCTCGGCCTGTTGTTTGGCCTCGGTGGCCTCTTCGGTGGCCTGTTGGCTCTTGACGGCCAGGGCCTCGGCCTGCCTGGTCTTTTCTTCGGATTCGAGGATCTTGGCCTTGAGATTGTCCAGCATCTTGCGCAGGGCGGCGGCCAGGGTGCCGATCTCGTCCTTGTTGGCGACCTCCAGGGTTTCGTTCAGGTTGCCTTCGGACACGGACACCGCAAACGATGTGGCCCGGCCCAGGGGGCGCGACAGAGAACGGGCGAAGAAAACGCCGGCCGCAATCATGATCAAGGCCACGATGCCGGTCACGGTCAACACCGCCGTGACGATTTCCGACTCAACGGATTCGATGAGCGCCCGATCCGCGCCGATGAAAAACATGCCCTCGGTCTTGCCGCCGGCATCCACCAGGGGCCAATAGGCCGTATCGTAGTCCCGGCCCAAAATGATATTGCGGGAAATGAAGGGCTGGGATTTCTGGAGCACGGTCTCGATGACCTTGGGGTTGTCCATCTTGGTGCCCACGACCCGTTTCCCGTCGCGGATGATGGTTGTGGACAGGCGGGTGTCTTTCTCGAAAATGGTGCATTCCACGCCGATGCGTTTTTTGATGCTGTCCACAAAACTGTGGGAGCCCAGATCGATGCCCGGGGTGATGACCCCGACGATCTTGCCCTCGTAGCGCACCGGGCATCCCGCCCGCAGGGAGAACTTCACCGCCGTGCCGGGTTCCACGCCCACGCTGGTCTGCCCCTGGAGGGCCTTTTTCACGTTGGTTTGATTCAGGACGCTGTCTCCGGCCTTGTCCGCGTGTCCCCTGGCCAGCACCTTGCCGTCCTTGTCCGAAATGGTCACGAATTCGACCATGGTTCGGTCCATGAGATCCTTGGCGGCTTTTTTCAAGAAGGCTCCGTCCCCTTCGGCCATAGCCTTGGCCACGGCGGGATTCTCAGCCAGCAAGGCGCCCCCGGTCTGGAGAAACTGCCGCAGATCCTCCACCTCATGGTCCACGCTTTTCTGGAATTTCTGGATGGCGCCGGAGGCTTCCTTGTCAAAACCATCGACGACAAAGTGGTTCACGGTGAAAAAGATGGACCCGGAGAGCAGCACGATGGTTATACAGATCATGCCCACCAGCTTCCAGAAAATGGAAATTTTCATGATTCCTCCATAACTATGTAAGAAATTTCACAAATTCCGTGCGTGTGGCGTCTCTCCAGTCAAGCCCTGCAAGGTGAAGGCTTTCAATATGATAGGTTATCACGATATCAGGAGAAATATCCAATGTGCAAGGGGTATTCGAGTGCGCCTGCTCTGGCCGGACGTCGTAAGCCTGGGTCAGGTAGGCGGGCATGTTGTGATGTTCTTCAAATAATACGGAGGGTTTTGAAACACGAAGGGCTGTACGGCGTATGGCGGGACGGCAAAAAAAACAGAAATTCTATTGCATATCGCCAGCCAGGAACATCTTCAGGGAAGCCGTAGCCAAAGAGGCTGGATGGTTCCGGCCATCCGTGGCGCATTTCCGTGCCAGGATGCGTTCGAAAACACCCTCGGAACACGGAAGGAAGAGTTTGCGTTCCCCGCCGGATTGGGCAGGGGGCGTCGTCTTGAACCGGCCGTGGCGGCAATCCGGCCGGAGGGACGCCGCCGGGATCTGATCAATCGAAAAGGCAGCCGCCGGTATAGCCGCGGCTTTTCATGCACTGGTCCGTCTGATCGGACACGGTGCGAAAGAGGTTGTCGGGGTAGGGCGGGGTGTTGGCCGTCAAGGATGCCTGGCTGTAGCAGTCCGTATAGTCGCCGTTGAGTTGGGCGAGGGACTTGTCCGGGGCGCGGTAGGGCGGCTTTGTGCATCCGACCATGAGCAGGGCCGCGCAAAGAAAAACGAGAATCAGAGGGCGTTGCATGAAACCTCCCGTTCCGGGAAAGGGTATGTCGTTGTAGAGCCCCGTGCCGCCGGGCCTGTCACAGGTCGTGCGGGCGATTCTCGCCTGCCCACTCATTTGGTTTGCAGCCAGGGGTCGCCACACTCCGCATGTCGGCCGTTTAGCACAGACCAAAAGGGATGTCATGCCCGCAGACGCCAGGGGAGGGGCCTGCGGCGAACCGCGACGCGACCGGGCGGCCTGGGCACTGGCCCCGGAGTGCGGGGAGGAACAGTCCTAACCGCGACACGCCAGCAGCCGGATGCCCCCGGACGGCATCCGCCCGGAGGTTATTTTGTTATGTTAATTTTGAAATAATTGACTTTTTTTGTCATGTGAGGTTAGACATATGTCATGAAAACCATAAATATCTTCCTCATCCTGTCGGCCCTTGGCATGTTGTTTGGCGTCGCCACCTGTCTGGCTGGCGACGGCCAGCTCAAACCCCTGATGTTGGCCACCACCACGTCCACGGCTGAAACCGGCCTGCTGGACAAGATCGTGGATGTGTTCGCCAAGGAAAAGGGCATCGAACTGAAGTACGTGGCCGTGGGCACGGGCAAGGCCCTGGAAATCGCCAAGAACTGCGACGCGGACGTGGTTTTGGTGCATGCCCCGGACGCGGAAAAGGCCTTTGTGGCCGCAGGCAACGGCCTGGACCGCAAGGAAGTCATGTACAACGACTTCGTGCTGGTGGGCCCCAAGGCCGATCCGGCCAAGACCACGGGCAAGGACATCCGGGCCGCCCTGACCCGCATCCATGGGGACAAGGCGCTGTTCATCAGCCGTGGCGACAATTCCGGCACGCACATGCTGGAGAAGAAGTTGCTCAAGGAACTCAAGATCGAACCCGCCGTTTCGGAGTCCTATCTGGAAAGCGGCCAGGGCATGTCGGCCACGGTGCTCATGGCGGCCGAGAAGGGCGGTTACACCCTGTGCGACCGGGCCTCCTGGAAGTTTTTTTCCGCCAACCAGGGCGACAAGAACCCCCTGGCCATTCTGGTCGAGGGTGATCCGGCCCTGCTCAACCGGTACAGCGTGATGCGCGTCAATCCGGAGAAATGCACCAAGACCGATCCGGCCCTGGCCAAGGTGTTCCTGGACTGGTGGTTCACCCCCCAGGCCAAAGAAATGATCAATGGGCACACCAAAAACGGCTCCACCCTGTACGTGTACGGCCCTGCCCCGCAATAACCGCCATCCTTTCTGCCAACATCGGGTCGCCGCCGTGTCCGCGCCTGCACAGGCCGGATGCGGCGGTGTCATTTTGATCCCCGAGGCGGGCCTGTCGCCGCGTTGCACGAAACGCTTGCGGCTGGTTGGCCGGGGTGGAGATGCGGCGGCGGGAGGGAACATTCCCATCCGTCGGAACGGACGGGGACGCATGCGGCGCGTTGGGGAGAAGCGGCAAACCGCCGCGCCCTTGGTGTCAGGCCTGTGGCCCTGGCCTCGGGTCGCGCGGTGCTAGCGGTTATTCATAGGGATAGGTCGAACCGGCGAACTCCTTGGACCGGGGATTGGGAAACTTGCCTTCGGCGGTAAGCTTCTTGATCCCGGCCGACTTGTCGGAATACGTGGTGTGCAGCAGTTCGTGGGACGTGTGCCCCAGGGGCTCGTGCAGGAAGTCCTTGTACAGGGTCTTGACCTGGGTGTTGTCCTGGGAGGCGCGCACCTTGAACTTGGCGTCCGCCCCATAGACCCCGTTGATACGGTCCATCATGTACTCTTTGAGCTGCTTGCCGGCGGCCACGGCCTTTCCGGTCAGACGCAGTCCGATGAGCACGCCGCCGGAGGCGACGCAGGCCGTCTTGAGGAAACCGCGCCGGGTGAGTTGGAGAATGGACATGGCGTTCCCCCCTTATGCTTTGTTGGCGTTAAACATGGCCAAACGTTTTTGCAACGAGGCGTGGAAGGTAGTCACGCGACGATCCATGGCCTCAAGCACACCAGGCATGATGGGCTGGCCGCCGCCCATGACGCAGCCGCCGGGGCAGGACATGAACTCGATGAAGTGGTACGGGGACTTTCCGGCCTTGACCTCTTCGCAGATGTCCTTGAAGCGCTTGGCCCCATGCACCACGGCCACCTTGACCACGGTTCCGTTCAGGTCGACCGAGGCCTCCTTGAAGCCGGTCAGGCCACGCACGGCCTTGAAGTCCCAGCTCTCGGGCTTTTTCTTCATCACGGCCTCGTAGGCGAAGCGCAGGGCCGCTTCCATGACGCCGCCGGTCACGCCGAAGATGGTCGCGCCGCCGGTGGACTCGCCCATGATGGCGTCGCGTTTGCCGTCAGCGGCCTTGGGCAGGTCGAAGCCCGCCTTCTTGAGCATATACGCCAGTTCGCGGGTGGTGATGGTGGCGTCGATGTCCTTGTGACCGCTGGCCTTGAACTCGGGACGCATGCCCTCGTACTTCTTGGCCGTGCAGGGCATGATCGACACGGTATAGACCTTGGCCGGATCGTACTTGGCCGCTTTCGCGCCATAGGTCTTGGACAGGGGACCGCACATGCCGATGGGCGACTTGCAGGTGGAGAGATGCGGGATCAATTCCGGATAGTAGGTCTCGACATACTTGATCCAGGCCGGACAGCAGGAGGTGAACTGGGGAAGCGGCAGGTCCGATTTCTTGGTCAACCGGGCCAGAAGCTCGCTGCCTTCTTCCCAGATGGTCACGTCGGCGGTGTACTCGTTGTCCCAGACGTGGTCGAAGCCGATCTTTTTCAGGCCTTCGAGCATCTTCTCCGTGGTCACCGAGCCCAGGGGCTGGCCGAAGCAGTCGCCCAGGCCGTAGCGCACGGCCGGAGCGGGCATGGCGATGACCTTGACGTTCGGATCCTTGATCTTGGCCTCGATCTCCGGAATCCAGGACTGGGTTTCGTAGATGGCCGACACCGGGCAATGGGTCAGGCACTGGCCGCAGTTGATGCACGCCGCCTGGTCGGGAATCTTGTGCGGTTCGCCGGTCTCGCCGAAGATGGCGCCGGTGGGGCAGTAGCTCATGCAGGTGTCGCAGCCGATGCATTTTGTCTCATCGACCTGGACAAAGAAGAGCTTGTCCGGATCAGCCTTGGCATCCGGAACCTGGTTTTCGTAAAAGATTTTCTCGATTTCGATTCTGCTCATGAGATTCCTCCATGTTTCGTGGTCAAAAGTGATTCAGGCAACATGGCAATGTGGTGCTGTGCGGCTCCTCCTTTTGTTTGACCCCCGTGTCTGAGGTCATGTCACCCTCGGACTGTGTTATGGTTTGTATGCGAAACGGCACGGTTTCGCGGGCCTCAGATGCCTCCATGCATGACGTCCCTTTCCTGTGGCGAGCGTCGCCATGTCTCCCGGGCCTTCTCAAAGGCCGCCCGGGCCGCCGGAAAGGGCAGAAGGACGCGGGGCAACACCCCCTGGAGAAAGGAGATGGCCAGACCGTAGTTGGTCATGGGCACGTCCTGGCGGATGGAATGATAGAGCCGGGACAGCATGGCCTTGCGGTTGACGACGCAGGCCCCGCAGTGGATGACCAGGGCATAGGGCGAAAGGTCTTCGGGGTAGGCGGCCCCGGCCTTGACCTCCACTTGGATGGCCCCGCCCGCATATTGCCGCAGCCATCTGGGAATTTTGACCCGGCCGATGTCGTCGGCCAGGGGATGGTGGGTGCAGGCCTCGGCAATGAGCACCCGGTCCCCGGGCCGCAGGCGGTCGATGGCCGCCGCGCCCTCGGCCAGTCTGGCCAGGTCGCCCTTGAAGCGGGCCATGAGGATGGAAAAGGTGGTCATGGGCACATCGGCGGGCGTGTCCCCGGCGGTTTTGAGCACCACCTGGGAGTCGCACACCACCAGGGCCGGTTTGTGCGTGAGTTGCTCCAGGGCGTCGCGCAGTTCGCGTTCCTTGACCACCATGGCCCGGGCGTCGCTGTCCAGGATGTCCCGGATGGCCTGGACCTGGGGCAGGATGAGCCTCCCCTTGGGCGCGCCCAGATCGATGGGCACCACCAGCACGGCCAGTTCCCCGGCCCGCAACAGGTCGCCCACCAGACGCGGCTCCGCGAACCAGTCGTCCGGGGCCAGTTTCACCAGGATTTCCTTGAGGGCCAAAAGCCCCAGGCCTTGTACGGCCGAGACCGGAATGACCGGCGGGGCGGGATCGCAACAGGCCGCGATGCGATCCAAAAATTCCGGTGTGGGCGGGTTGTGGTCGATTTTGTTCACCACCACGGCGAAGGGGGTGTCCCGTTCGGAGAGTATGGCCGCAATGCGCATTTCGTCATCCCCGAACACCCCGGCCTCGGTGACCAAAAGGGCCACGTCCACGCGGTCCAGGGTTTTCTCCGTCCGCTTGACGCGAAGCTCCCCCAGCGCGCCCGCATCGTCCAGGCCCGCCGTGTCGATGAAGACCACCGGCCCCAGGGGCGAAAGCTCCTGGGCCTTTTCCACCGGATCGGTGGTGGTGCCGGGCGTGTCCGAGACGATGGACACGGGCTGGCCGGTTACGGCGTTGACAAGCGAGGACTTGCCCACATTGCGGCGTCCGAAGACGCCGATGTGCAGACGTAGTCCTTTCGGGGTTTCGCGCATGGTTTATTGAGACCTCCGTCCCTGATAAGCGTGTGACCGGCCTGCCGGATCACGGCCTTGGCCGATTTGAGGCCCACAGCCTCCTTGTGGTCGTAAATGCAGGGCGGCCAGCCGTTCCTTCAGGTGTTTTCCGGGATGCAGCCGGTCGTAGAGGGCCTCCCTGTCAAGGTTGTCCTGGCGGTTCATGGCCTTCCCTCCCGGCCCTGCCCGAGGACGGTCATGGTTTCCGCAGACAACAGACGCCGCAGTTCCGGGGCGGACAGAAGCCCGCGTTCCAGCGCCGCCTGGGGCACGGTTTTTCCCGTCTCGCGCACCTCCCGGGCCACCTCCACGGCGGCCTCGTAGCCGATGGCCGGAACCAGGGCCACCACCGTGGCCCAGGAACGGTGGACATGCTCCTCGCAGGCGGCCGGGTCGGCGGCGATGCCCTCCACGCATTTGGTCCGGAACATGGCGCAGGCGGCATCCAGCAGGGTCAGGCCCTCAAGCAGGGCGTCGGCCAGAAGGGGCAGGAAGGCGTTGAGTTCGAGCTGGCCGGACATAGCCGCCGAGGCCGTAAGGGCGTCCAGGGCCATGACCCGGAGCGCGGCCTGGCCCACGGCCTCGCAGATCACCGGGTTGACCTTGCCGGGCATGATGCTCGACCCGGCCTGGACCTCGGGAAGATGAATCTCCCCCAGCCCGGCCCGGGGCCCCGAGGCCAGAAGACGCAGATCCGAGGAAATCTTCATGAGGTTCACGGCCACGGCCTTTAAAATCCCGGAAACCTCCACGAAACAGTCGGCGTTCTGGGTGGCGTCCATCAGGTTTTCCGCCCGGGACAGCCCAAGCCCCGTGTCCTCGCGCAGCTTGTCCACTACACAAAAAATATAGTCGCGCGGGGCGGTGACGCCTGTGCCCACGGCCGTGCCCCCCAGGTTCACCACCCGCAGGCGTTCTTCGCACTTGAACACCCGCCAGCGATCCCGGGACAGGGCCTCGCCGTAGGCCGAAAACTCGGCCCCAAGCGTAATGGGGCAGGCGTCCTGAAGCTGGGTGCGGCCCATCTTGACCACCCCGGCAAATTCCCGCTCCTTGTCCTGGAAGGCCGTCTGCAGGGCGGCCAGGGACTTTTCCAGACGGCGCAAAAGCGTGATCGCCGCGACCTTGATGGCCGTCGGGAAGACGTCGTTGGTGGACTGGTGCAGGTTGATGTGATGCAGGGGATGCACCCGGGCGTAGTCGCCGGGTCTGCCGCCGAGCATCTCCTCGGCCCGGTTGGCCAGCACCTCGTTGGCGTTCATGTTGGCCGAGGTTCCGGCCCCGCCCTGCAGGGCGTCGGTGATCCCGATCTCGGGCAAAAGGCCGGACAGGGCCTCGTCGCAGGCGGAAAGGATCGCCTCGCCCACATGCAGGGGCAGATGTCCGGTCTCCATGTTGGCCCGGGCGCAGGCCCGCTTGACCAGAACCAGGGCCCGGGTCAGTTCCGGATGCACCCTTCGCCCCGACAGGGGGAAGTTCTCAAGCGCCCGGGCGGTGTGAATGCCGTAGGAGGCGCCAAACGGCACGGCCTTCTCGCCGAGGAGATCCCGCTCCAGGCGGACCTCCCCGGCGCACCCCGGCATGGGGGCCTGATATCTGGCGTCAACAGGAGACATCGCGGCGTCCCGAGCGGACCTTTTCGATCATGCGCTGCGACACGCGCCTCGTTTTGGGCAGCATGTCGTCCAGTTCCTGGGCGATGGCCCGTTTCCCGATCTCGGCCACGTCGTGCAGGCGAAGACCTTTCAGCTCCAGGGCTTTAGCCAGGATGTCGCGGACTTTTCCCGCGTCTTCCGTGCGGCCTGACTCCAGAGCGACCCTGATGCTGGCCTCGTCCACCCAATCCGCTACCGTGTCTTGGAACATCTTACGATCCTTGAACGTCTGTTTGGCCCGGCGCCGTGCTGTCGAACAGCACCATCTTGCTTTTGACGGCGGGCAGCATGCCGAGCTTGCCGCTAAACGCCCCCAGGGCGTCCGTCGTGCCTTCCACAATCATGGCGATGACGCTCAATCCCTTTTGCCGGTACGGCACGCCGATGCGGCCGATGACCAGCTCCCCGTATTCGCTGATCAGCCGGTTGACGGCTTCGGCGGCCTCGGACCGGTTTTTCACGGCCAGAGCCAGGATGCCCATGCGGGTCTCTGCTCCCGCAGGATGGCGGCCGGGGGTGTTTGCGGCGTCGTTCATGTTCGCACTCCTGAGTGAAGACTGGTTCAACTCCAACAACAGGCTGTATGTTTTCCAAAACGCATCGGCTCAGAGGGGTTCGGATTTCTCCCCCGTGCGCTCTCCCGGCAAGGCCGCTACAGGGTCATGTCCAGCCAGGGGATGCGGTACACCCGGTTGACCATGCGGCCATTTTGGCGAACGGCCCCGTTTCTCTCCAAAACGGAGGCGGTCAATTCCACGGCCCGCCGCGCCCCGCGACGAACGGCCCTGGACAGGCCCGCCCCGCCGTCGTCGAACGCGGGGTCGGGATCGACCAGAACGATGCGCAGTTCCCGGGGCAGCCGATATGCCGCCTCAATAATCCCCAGCATCTCGGCCAGGGCCACGCGGCGGGAGGGCAGGTGATGGTCCAGGGCGGCCAGGGTGCGAAAGCGGGCCAGGTCGAGGGAATGGATATCCCCCGGACGCCCGCTGACCACGTCGGCCTGGACGATCACCGCCACGTCCGTCCCGTACAAACAGGTCATGAGGTTGCGGTAGTCTCCGACGATGTAGTCCAGACGGACCTCGGGTCCGAATCCGGCCTGTTCCAGGGCCTCCAGGGCGTAGAGCCCGACACCGTGGTCGCCGCGAAACAGGTTGCCGAATCCCACCACGGCATAGCGGCGTCCGGTCGTCTCCGGCGGAAGCGGAGCGGGCGTCGGTCCAGGAGAAAATGACGGTTGCGCCGTCGCCAAGTGGGTACGCATCGCGCCTCGCATTGCCGTCCCGGCGTTGGTCGGTTGCACCGACGGATGCCGGGAACGCTTTGGGTCATCCCTGTCCGCCTCGCCCGGCCTGGCAGGGAAAACGGCCGGGCGGGTCGACAGGGAGGGTGACAACAAACTTAGAAACTTCCTCTTTATCGGATACAAAATCAAAAAAGATGCTACTTCGGAATCAGATATCCCCATCGGGCAAAAGATGCAATCGGTTTCGTGAAAAAAGGCGCATCGTTCGGGACGGTTGCCCGTAAGGGTTTTCCCCCCCCGGAGGTCCGAAGCAGTCCTCCCGGACGGGACGGGTGCAGGGAAGCGGCGAGGGTTTCATGTCGCCTGAGGGGGCCGCAGATTTTGGGTGCAGCAGGTGATGGACCAGCAGCCCAGGGACGGATTGAAAACCCGGGCATTCTGTGTTTCGGCTCTGAACATGGCAGCCCACGTGAACATTTCCGGCAGCCATGTTTTCACATCCACGATTTGTGGATTATCCACCCTGGGCGCCACGAATCATGGAAAGACGCGAAACGCCTTGCCAATCGCGGCTTCCCCGGTTTTCCCCGGCCTTTGGCTCCACTAAATATGGATCATGCCGTCCGGCGAACCGGGCGTGGACATGGGGAAGGCCGCCGATGATTTCAGGCAACTTCCCGTCACGACAAACAATTCTATAGCAGTTTGAGATACGCTCAGGCTGTTTTGACGCGAAGAACCGGCCTGGCACGGCGGTTGCTTTAAGAGAGTCATCCGCAAGGGAAAAAATTTCAAAATTCGATAAAAGGAGAACGGCCATGTTGAACAAGATCATGAACTTCGTGCGTGATGAGGAAGGGGCTTCGGCAGTGGAATACGGACTTCTGGCTTCGCTGATCGCCGCCGTCATCGTGCTCGCCGTGACCACCCTGGGCACCACGCTTCGCAGCACCTTCGAAGAAATCAACACCGGCATCGGCGGCTAACAACGCCATAGACACGGGCGGGCCACACGGCCCGCCCCAGACTGACGACAACGCCCCGGTTTTTCGAAACCGGGGCTTTTTGTCGCCAGCAGCGGCCACGCCGCCGGACGGTTGGTTTCGAAAACCTCTCGCAAACGGCGCGGCATCGTCGCGCCACCAGTGTGATTTTCGAGTCTGCCGACGATAGCGGCACGCGAGAAAGCCGAAGAACCGCTCTCGGGCGGTCCTTCGGCTTTCTCGCGTCTGATCCGTGGTGCGGCTGTATGATGCGGCGACGGCGGTCGGCGACGCCCCGGCCACCTTCCGATACGGCCTCACAGGAAACAGCTGCCCTGGGACACGTGTTTCAGGCCGTCATGGTCCCGCGACGCAAGATGCGTTTTGGGAGAACAAAAGGATTGCCGTTCTCCAGCGTGATGGCCGGATGAAATCAAAAAATCGCCTACACAAGGCGCATGCGCGCCATGCGGGCGTTTGATCGGGCCTGTCCGGGCGACTGGGACGCTATCAGGGAGGGAGAACGACGTGATCCGAAAAAAAGCGGGACAGGTTGTTGGCCTGTCCCGCCGGGTCAATCTTGGTAGCGAGGGAGGGACTTGAACCCCCGACACTGCGGATATGAGCCGCATGCTCTAACCACCTGAGCTACCTCGCCGCGAAAGCTCCCGCATGCGGGAGACGGGCTTAATACACATTCGTCTGGCCTTTGGCAAGACGGCAACCGGGTCGAATTGCAAATGGCCCCATGATAACCCGTTCCCCCTCCCGGCGTGCGAAAGCGGCTTGCAATCCCCGCCCGAGTCGGCCACATTTCCACCGGCCGCATTCGGCCGCAACTCCAACCCAGGCGGCAGCCCATGACCATTCCGTACAATTCCCTGCGCGTCCGCGTCCGCGTGGCCCATATCGTGGACAATTATAAAGCCCTGTGTCGTCCCGGCGGAGAAACCATCCCGGTCATCAAGGCCGACGCCTACGGGCATGGCCTCATCCCTGTAGCCCGAGCCCTGTCTGCCGCCGGGGCCGCCACCTTCGCCGTGGGCACGGTGGAGGAGGCCGTGGCCCTGCGCGCCTCGGGCATCCCCGGGCGCATCGTGTCCCTTCTGGGGCCCATCGACGCCGACCAGTGCCAGAGCCTCTGGGCCTACGACATCATTCCCTTTGTACACCACCCCGACCAGTTGCACCTGCTGGCCGGAGTCGCCAGGCATATGGACTCTCCGCTCGGCGTGGCGCTGAAATGCGACACGGGCATGCGGCGTCTGGGCTTCACCCGCAAGGAGGCCGCCGAGGCCGCCCGGATCATCACCGCCGCCCCCAGCCTGCATGTGGCCATGCTCAGTTCCCATCTGGCCACGGCCGACGACCCCGAGGATGTGGACTATGTGGCGGCCCAGATTCAGGAGTTCACGGCCATCCGCAATACGCTGCGTAAGGCCGGATTGACCTTCCAAAGCAACCTGGCCAACTCCGCCGCCATCCTGGCCCATCCCGAGGCCCATTTCGACTCCCGTCGGGCAGGCATCGCCCTCTATGGCGGCAATCCCTTTCACGGCGCCTCCCTGGCCCACTTGGGACAGGGCTTCAAACCCGCCATGGACGTGGCCACCCGCATCGTCTCGGTCCACGACCTGGCCCCGGGCCAATCCATCAGCTACGGCCGCACCTTCACCGCGCCCGACTCCATGCGCGTGGCCGTGGTGGCCGCCGGATATGCCGACGCCTACAGCCGCAGCCTCTCCAATACCGGCTTCATGCTGCTTGGCGACACCCGGGTGCCTATCTGCGGCCGGGTCTGCATGCAGCTCACCGCCGTGGATGTCTCCGAAATCCCTTCCGCCAAACCCGGCGACGAGATCCTGCTGCTCGGCGGCCAGGGCGAAGAGGCCATTACCCCCGATGACCTGGCCGATTGGTGGGGCACCATCCCCTACGAACCCCTGTGCCTGCTCGGCTTAAACCCCCGCGAATACATCGACTAGGCGC
>NZ_JAZHDB010000097.1:0-4419 GCF_036584575.1 Desulfolutivibrio sp. | reverse complement strand
GCGTGGTGGCCGACCTGCTCTTTTTGTCCAGGCCCCGCCAGCTTTCCCCCGAACCTGCCGCCTGCGGTGGTCAATACGCCGCTGATCTCCCGGCCGCCTGCGACCTCGCCCTCAAAGACGTGGCCCGCGCCGTGCAGCACGTACATCTTGTCCCCGAAGATCGCCCCGGCCACATGGTAAAGATCCTTCTGGCCGCCAAGCCCGGTGACCGTGACCAGCCCGGTGAGCATCTGGCCGTCCTGCTCCATGCGGGCTACGACGCTGGAGCCGTACAGGCTCCCGGCCCACCATCCGGCCACCCCGGACTCCTGGGCCGGGGCCGAAACGGCCGAGGCCGAGACCGCCAAAAGAAGGCACAGCAACGTGGCGATTTTCACATCGAACCTCGCTCGCCCGCCCGGCCCGGGCAGGCGCACAGAAGCCTTTCGAACAGGGTATGATGGGCCGCAACCATGGCCCCCAGAGAATAGTCGGCCACGGCGCGGGCCCGTCCCGTGCGGCCCAGGCTCTCCCGCAGGGCGTCGTCCCGCAAAAGGGTGAGCATGGTCTGGGCCAGGGCCGCCGGATCGCCGGGCGGGGCCAGGAGGCCGCACCAGCCGTCATTCGTACCAGGCGCACCGGACGCACCGGGCGCGTCGGGAACCGGCCCGGAAACGGGTCCGGCCCGGCCCGAAAGCACCTCGGGGATGGCCCCCACGGCCGTGGCCGCCACGGCCACGCCCATGGACATAGCCTCCAGAATCACGTTGGGCAAGCCCTCGCGCCGGGAGCTTAGGACCACGGCCTTGGCCTGCTGGTAAAAGGGCCTCGGGTCGGCCCCGCCGGGATAGGAGCGGATGCGGCCCTTGAAAGGATGGCGGGCGATGAGCCGGGCCACCCCGGCCGCAAGGGGGCCGTCGCCCACCAGCCACAGTTCGGCCCGTTCGTGCTCCCGGGCCGCGATCTCGAAGGCCTGAAGGAGCGTCTCGTGGTCCTTGTCCTCCGACAGGCGGGCCACGCACAAAATCACGTCGCGCACAGGGCGCAGTTCCTCGGGGGGCGGGGCGAAATGGTCCGTGTCCACGCCGTTGGGAATGACCGTGACCCGGTCGGCCGTCTGCCCCAGGCGGTCAACCAGGATGTCGCGCAGGGGGCGGGAATTGCAGACGTGGTGATGGGCCAGGCGGCGCAAGAACCGTTCGTGCTGCCGGGCGATGGCCCCGCCGCCCCGGCAGGTTCCGACGACCACCGGGATGCCCGTGAGCCTCCCGAAGATTCGGCCCCAGATGTTGGGCACGGCGGTCAGCGGAATCAGGATGTCCGGGGGCGTCTGGCCAAGCTGCCGCCACAGGTTACGCAGGGCGTCCAGGCCCACGGCGGGATTCCGGGACAGCCACACCAGGGGGATGCCGCAGGCCTCGGCCCTGGCCGCGAAGTCGCGCCCCGGGGCCAGCATCCACATTTCGACCGCAAACCGAGTCGGATCGAGCCCCCTGGCCAGTTCCAGGGCTTGGCGCTGGGTGCCGCCGAAAAGCAGATCCTGGAGCAAAAGGACCACCCGGGCCGGACCCTGTGCGGCGGCCGACCCGGGCGTGACCGGCGTGGCGGGGTGGGCCATCAATATCCCATGAGCCCGCAGCAGCGGGTGCAGGCGGGCATGAGTCCCTCGGAGAAGAGGCTGCCCCGGAAGCGGCGATAGGACTCGCAGTTCCACAGCTCGGTGATGGTGTGTTCCTTGACGTTGCCCACGATGTAGTCGTGGTAGTCCCGGCAGGGAGACATGTCGCCGTTGGAATCCAGCTCCACGGCTTGGAAGATGGAGATGCACTTGTCGTAGCCGAAGGTGGAGCTGTGGTCGCCGTAATACTGCCTGAGATTGGCCAGGCCGGTGATCTTGGGGATGATGTTCACCGGGGGCATGTTCAGGGGCCTGGAGCGGCGCTGCACCTCGGCCAACTGTTTGTCCAGGGTCTCGTGGTCCTTGATGGTCCAGTCGCCCACCCAGCCCCAATGCAGCTTGGGGGTGAACCCGAAACGCCGGGCGAAGTCCACGTCGTGGGCCTGGGCGCTTTTTTCGTCGATCCACCAGGACAGGTAATAGACGAACAGATCCACGCGGTCCTTGTAGGCCTCGTAGATGTCCACGAGGTGGTGGACGTTGGCGCTGGAGATGGTGGTCAGGGCGGCCACCAGGGGCAGCTTGGCCCCCCGGGATTTCTTGGCCTCGTTCACGGCGGCCAGGGCGTTCTGGATGGTCTGGAAATTGTTCCCGCCTCCGGCAGCCGGCCGGGCCGCGTTGTGGGTCTCGGCGCAGTGGCCGTCGATGGACACCTGCAAAAGGAACATGGGCGCGGCCACCAGCCGTTCGGCGGCCTTTTCCACACCCGTGGAGTTGGTGGCGATGGAGGTGGGCATCTTGAGTTCCGTGGCCCGGTCGATGATGTCCAGCCAGCCGTTGTACATGGTGGGCTCGCCGCCCCACAGGTAGACGGAAGGCCGATGGCCATGGGCCGCCAGATCGTCCAGGAGCGCCAGATAGCGCTCCTTGGAGACCTCGGATTTCTTCAGATCTTTGAGGTTCTGGCCGTGCAAAAAGCCCTGGTCGCCCCACTGGCCGCAGGTGTGGCAGCGCAGGTTGCAGACATCGGTAATGCGGATGGAGAGCTGGCGGATGCTGCGGGCCACGCCGGTTTCGGCCTGGGGGTTTAAGGGTCCGAACAGGAATTTTTCCTTCTCAAGGGCCGCCAGTCGGCCGGCGATCCAGGGATGGCGGGCGATCTTGACGGAATGCTTGAGGATGGTGCCCAGGGCAACGCTGCTTTTTTTGGACATGGGAGCCTCCGCGCTCCGCGCCCGGGTGGCGATTTTCTGTCGATCCGCCGGAAGGGCGCGGTGGGGGTGTTGTATGGGATGCGCGGCTTGTCGCGCCGCACAGGGAATGCTGCCGCGCGGCCTGCATACCCCCGGGCGGTGCAGGCGTCAACTCGACGCCGGAACGTGGCGATTCTGCCTGGCTAGACCGGACGAACCGTGACCACGGGAATTCTGGCCATCTTGACCACCTTCTCGGCCACAGAGCCGAACAGGATGCGGTCCACGCCGACCCGGCCGTGGGTGCCCATGATGATCAGTCCCGCCTCCAGCTCCTCGGCCACCTCCAGGATTTTTTCCGGGGCATAGCCGTATTCCACCATGCCGTCGGCCTTGATGCCGGAGAAATGCTTTTCCATGAATTCGCCCATGGCCCGCTTGGCCCCGTCGAGGATCTGTCCGGCCAACTGGTCGATGCTGTTGGGCGGCACATAGAGCTTGCCGTAGCGGTTCATTGTCGGCGCGACGTACAGCACCGTGATCCTGGCCTGGAACTTTTCAGCGAAAAGCCTAGCGTATTCGGCCAATTGGTCCGCAGCCTCGGAAAAATCCATGGCCAGAAGGATGTGCCCGATCTCGCGCATATCTGTCTCCTTGGGGGGTGAAGGTGGGCCCGGGAAAACCGCATCCGCCCCGGACCGCTACGGGAACAGACATAAAAGGAAAAACCACCGGCGTCCAGTGCCTTTTTCACTACATTTCAGGTTGTTACACGGAAATTCCGAGGCATTCGCCAGGGAATCCTCCCATGCCCGGCCGAGCCAGCCCCAGGCATGGCCCATGAACCGGCCAGCAATACCTTTGCAACACCGCCGCAAGGCCTGCGAGGAACCCGAAAAAAATCGTTACCCTCTTGACTTTTCTCGATTTCTGGGTGAAATGGCTCAACTTCAATAATCAGGCCTCACGTCCACTTCAGCCCAAAAGGAAGGTTGTCATGAGCAAACTGCGTCTTTTCCAGGCCTTGGCCGTCGTCTGTATCCTGAGTCTGGCCGCCCTGGCCCATGCGGCGCCCATCGTCATCAAGTTCTCCCATGTGGTGGCCGAGGACACCCCCAAGGGGCAGATGGCCGTCAAGCTGAAGCAGTGCGTGGACGCCAAACTGGCCGGCAAGGTGCAGATCGAGGTCTTCCCCAGCTCCCAGCTCTTCGACGACGACAAGGTGCTCTCGGCCATGCTTCTGGGCGACGTGCAGTTGGCCGCCCCGGCCCTGTCCAAGTTCGAAAAGTACACCACGGTGCTGCAGATCTACGACCTGCCGTTTCTTTTCAAGGACATGAAGGCCGTTGACACCTTCCAGCAGTGCCCCGAGGGACAGGCCATGCTCAAATCCATGGAGGACAAGGGGCTCATCGGCCTGGGCTACATCCATAACGGCCTCAAGCAGCTTGGCGCCAACAAGCCGTTGCGCGTGCCCGCCGACGCCAAGGGCCAGAAATTCCGCATCATGACCTCCGACGTGCTGGCCGCCCAGTTCGATGCCGTGGACGCCATCCCGCTCAAAAAACCCTTCTCCGAGGTCTTCACCCTGCTGCAGACCAAGGCCATCGACGGCCAGGAGAACACCTG
>NZ_JAZHDB010000096.1:0-4379 GCF_036584575.1 Desulfolutivibrio sp. | reverse complement strand
AAAAAGGTTCCCCCCTGGCCGCCGGAGGCGTTCACCCGACATCCGTACGCTGCATGCCGGGGCTGATGCAGCGACGCTACATATTCTCTCCCAACAATTCCCCAAACCGGACGCAGCCCACGGTGGTCGCCCCGGGCATCTGTCCGGCCAGATCGACGGTCACCTGCTTGGAGGCCAAAACCTTGTTCACCGCGCCGTAGATGCGGTTTGCGGCCTCGTTCCAGCCGAGGTGCTCAAACAGCATGGCCCCGCACAGGATGAGGCTGCCCGGGTTGGCCATGTCCTTTCCGGCGATGCGCGGCGCGGTGCCGTGGGTGGCCTCGAAAAAGGCCAGGTCGTCGCTCATGTTCACGCCCGGGGCCAGCCCCAGGCCGCCGACCTGGGCGGCCAGGGCGTCGGAGATGTAGTCGCCGTTTAAGTTGGTGGTGGCGATGACGCTGTATTTTTCCGGCTCCATGAGCGCCACCTGGAACATGTTGTCGGCGATGCGGTCTTTGATCACGATGGGCTTGCCGCCGCCTGCGGCGGCCTCGTCCTCGGTCATGGTCATCTCGCCGAACTCGGTCTTGGCCACCTCGTAGCCCCAGGCCCGGAAGGCCCCTTCGGTGAACTTCATGATGTTGCCCTTGTGCACCAGGGTGACGCTGTCGCGGCCGTGATCCACGGCGTGGCGGATGGCCTTGCGCACCAGACGCTTGCAGCCGCCCTCGGTCATGGGCTTGATGCCCACGCCAGCAGCCGTGTCCACCTTGGCCCCCAGTTCGTCGCGCAGAAACTCCAGGAGCTTTTTGGCCTGGGGGGTTCCGGCGGCGTATTCGATCCCGGCGTAGACGTCCTCGGTGTTCTCCCGAAAAATGATCATGTCCACCTTCTCGGGGTGCTTGACCGGCGACTCGATGCCCCCGAAGTGGCGGATGGGGCGGATGCAGGCGTAGAGGTCGAGCACCTGGCGCAGGGTGACGTTGAGGCTGCGGATGCCGCCGCCCACCGGGGTGCCCAGGGGGCCCTTCATGGCCAGTTCGGCCTTGGCCAGGGTGTCCAGGGTGGCCTGGGGCATGTATTGGCCGGTTTCCTTGAAGGCCTTCTCACCGGCCAAAAGCTCGGTCCAGACAAGGGCGCGGTCGTCGCCGTAGGCGGCCTTGGCGGCGGCGTCGATGACCGGCCGGGCGGCCTTCCAAACCTCGGGGCCGATGCCGTCGCCCTCGATGTAATACACGGTCTTCTGCATGGGGGGATCTCCAGGGGATGTTGCGGTGGAAGGTGGAGGGAAAAAAGTCGGCCCATAAAAAAAGAAGCCAACCCTTGTCAATCACGCGGATTTTCCCGGCCTCCGAAGGCACGGCGGCCACACGCCGAAAAACGGATGCGCCAGGGGCCGGTCATGGAACCAGATAGCGCTGCATGAACAGGTCGAGAACCTTCTTTTTATCGGCGTCGCTAAGCAGCATGAAATCCTGATCGGCCACCTTGAGGGTGAAAAACTCCAGAAGCTTCATGCGGCGGATGTCCAGAGGGGCCTTGCGAAATTCCGGCGTGCTCACGAAGATCGCCACCTTGGGGGCCGCCTTGTCCACATACCTGACGGACAGGGGTTCGGTTTGGGGGGGGCGGCGGTCCCCGCCATCGTGTCCGCTGCTTCTGGACTCATGCTTCCAGGACAGAAAATTGCTCATGAAGGTGTCATGGCGGCCGTAGCGCAGATGATAGAAGATCCCCGAAACAAGCAGAAGGAGCACCACGACGGCCAGGGCAATGCAGTTGCGGATGCGCATGACGCCTTCGCCTTTTCCGACGGAGTTCTTCCGGCCAAGGCCGCAGGCGCGGCCCACACGACGATCCGGGTCTATTGGGGAATCTCGCCGCCGAAGCGACGCATCTTCTGGGTCACGTTGTCCTCAAGCCACTTGGCGTCCCACCATTCGATGGGGATGACCTCCAGGCCGGAAAGGACCACGCCGAAGTGCAGATGGTCGCCGAAGGCCAGGCCCGTGGCCCCGGTGCGGCCGATGATCCGGCCCTTGGCCACGGCGTCGCCCGCCTTGATGTCGATCTGGCTCAGGTGCCCGTAGAGGGTTTGCAGGCCCAGGCCGTGGTCGATGACCACGGTTTTGCCGTAAAGCCCCAGATCCCCGGCAAAGACCACCACGCCGTCGTTGGCCGCGGGCACGGCGGCCTTGGGGGTCGAGGCCAGGTCGATGCCCATGTGGTATTGCCGGTCGATCTGCTCGCCTTTGTAGACATAGGCGCGTTCGGCCCCAAAGGAGCCCTGGACCGACGACCCGGGAAGATAGATGAAGGCGCCGTTCCACAGGGGTTTGGGCGCGGTCTTGCGGCCCAGGTCGCGCAGGACGGCCTCGTCCTTGCGACGCTGGTCGCCGTTGACCTTGAGGAAAAGGGCCACGGGGTCGCGCGCCTCGGGATACTGGGCGGCGAAGGCGGGCATCTTGGCCGTCAGGAATTCGTCGGTGATCTCCACCCGCTCTTCCCTGAAACGGCGCTTGATGGCCATGTTCACAAAAAAACCGGTGCGCTCGTTTCCGGCCCGGTCCTCGGCGTAGAGACGAGGCTTGTAGTCCTCGGCCTCCATGTCCCGGGGGTAGGCGAAAAGGCACAGGTAGGAGCCCGAATCCTGCTTGAAGCCGGGGAAGAAGCGGTCGCCGACCATGACTCCGCTGCGTTCGGGATCTTTGGAGACGGTGTAGACGACGAGCCCCACCCCGCCCTGGCGCATGTAATGCGTGGGCGTCAGGGGCCGCACGTTGGGCGGGGCCATGTCCAGGGTCATGCGACGGTCGATGCGGGCGGAGTTTCCGGCCCCGAAATTGAAAAAGGAGCCGTCCGTGACCACCACCTGCAGATCGAACTCCCCCCCACGCAGTTCGGCCTTTTCCAGATTGAAGGTCTCCAGCACGGCTTTTTGCAAGGCATCGTAGGACTTGCGCAACACGGTATGTTTTTTGAGCCCCTGGCCGGCCGTGACCACAATGGATTTGATGCCGGACCCCGGGTCTTCGGCCTTGACGGTGAACTCCTTTTTAAGCGAAACTGCTGCAAGGGGGGGATAGAGCGCCACAGTCGGCTTCTCCATATCCTCCATAAGAAACAGCGCGCCCACTCCCGCCGCGGCAAGCGGCGCCAAAATGGCCACGGCCAGAATCACCACGCCGACCGGGCCGAATTTCTTTTTTTTCTTGGTGGGCTTCGTAATGCGCATGACGATCCTTCAACACGTACGCCGCGCGGCATGCGAGGCGTGTGGTGTCATAAACGTTCGACGGGAGCAAGACAAGGTGCAGCCAACGATTCCCACGCCCCACGACGGTCCCCCAGCGCCGGAAAGGACGGCCCCCACCTCCCGAAACGCCCGGCCTGGTTTCGGGAAACCCCCTGTTTTCGCCGTGGCGACCCTTGCGGCAATGCTGCTTTTCTCGGCGATAGCCTTTTTCCAGTCGCGCACCACGGCCCTGGCCGACAAGACGGCCTGGGCGGCGGTGGAGCTGTCCATGCGCACCGCAGACGCCCGGCTGGCCGGGGATCTCTTCGTCCCCTATCCCGAACCGCGCCTGTTTGCGGTCACGGTCACGGCTTACAGCCCGACCCCGGACCAGACCTGGGGCGACCCCTGGACCGGGGCCATGGGCCGCCGGGTACGCCCCGGCAAGACCCTGGCCGTCTCCCACGACCTCAAGCACCTCTTGGGCAGCCGGGTCTACGTCCAGGGAGTGGGCTACCTGGTGGCCGAGGATCTCATGCACCCCCGCTGGGAAAACCGGGTGGATCTGTGCGTGCGGACCCGCGGCCGGGCCGAGGCGTTCGGCATCAGACAGTTGAACATGGTCGTGCTGGACTGATCCGCCCCCGCCTCTCTCGCCTTGCCCACGCCCGAAGCCGCAGCAGCTTCGGGCGCAACGCCTCCGCCTACTCCAATCGCGTGAAGGCCACGGCGTCCACATCGCCAACGGCCATGGACGCCCCCACCTCCACCGATCCGTCGGCCAGATAGGCCGGGGAGGTGTAGGCGACCAGGGTATCCGGCAGATAACCTTCCATCTTGATGGAATTGGGAATCTTCTCGGCCTTGCGTTTGAAGGCGTCGACGCACAAGAGCAGATTGCGCTTAGCGTTTTGCGCGGCGGCCTTCTGGGCCATGAGCGGCTCGCCCGCATCGGCCCGGCTGGTCCCGGTGGTGGAGATGCGCTCGGCATCCACCCGGCATTGTCCCGTCGGGCCGGAAATGACCGTCGGCGCAGCGGCCGACGCCGCGGGCGCCTGAGTCGACGACGGCGCAACCGGAGCCTTGGCGGCCCCCGGGGCAGCCGCCGCCACTGCCCGGGCACACTTCCCCCGTCATGTCGCCTGCCGCTGCCCACGAACAGGGC
>NZ_JAZHDB010000095.1:0-21784 GCF_036584575.1 Desulfolutivibrio sp. | reverse complement strand
GGCCCTGGGGGCGCGCGGCGACGTGCTTGTCGGCATCTCCACCTCGGGCAACAGCCCAAACATCCTGGAGGCCATGCGCGCCGCCCGGGACAAGGGCATGATCACCGTGGGCCTGGCCGGCCAAAACGGGGAGATCGTCCCCTTAAGCGACTTCGCCCTGCTCGTGCCCCACGCCACCACCGCGCTCATCCAGGAAATCCATATCGCCACCGGGCATCTTCTCTGTCGGCTGGTTGATTACTATCTTTTCGAAGCGGTCATGGAGCTGCGCCCCTATCTCGACGAGGGATAGCCGGACACGCCCCCCTGGCCCGCGCCCCTCTTTCACGGAAAAACGGAGGTTTTCGCCATGCCCATCTATGAATACGTCTGCCGGGCCTGCGGGGCCCAGTTCGAGGACATCGTGTCCGCCGACGCACCGGCCCCGGCCTGCCCCAAATGCAAGGCCCAAAAGACCGAGAAGCTTCTGTCCTGCTGCCGCATCGGCCGGGGCTCCAGCGATACGGGTTTCACCGCCGCCGCCCCCCAGTCCTCCTCGGGAGGCTGCGCCGGATGCTCCGGCGGCAACTGCTCCACCTGCGGCTAGGGCGCGACGCGTCGAAGAGCCCGGGACGTGCACCAAAATCATCGCGCCCGCCGTGGCGTCCGTTTGCGCGGAAAGCGACGGCGCAGCCATAACCCGAGACCGCAACCGGATTTCACGGCATGAAAAAACGCATCGTCATCGCCACCCGGGGCAGCAAGCTGGCCCTGTGGCAGGCCAATCACGTGGCCGACCGGCTTCGCGCCGCCCATCCGGGCCTGGAAACCGAGCTTTTGAAGATCAAGACCAAGGGCGACAAGATCCTGGACGTGCCCCTGGCCAAGGTCGGCGGTAAGGGCCTGTTCGTGAAGGAAATCGAAGAGGCCCTGCTGGACGGCCGGGCCGACGTGGCCGTGCACAGCATGAAGGACGTGCCCGCTGACCAGCCCGGAGGGCTGGTGCTGGGCGTGGTGCCCGAGCGCGAGGAGCTGCACGACGTGCTTTTGACCCGGGGCGAGGCGTCGCTTGCCGCCCTGGCCCCCGGCGCCCGGGTGGGCACCAGCAGCCTGCGCCGCAAGTCGCAATTGCTCATGCGCCGCCGGGATCTGGACATCGCGGACCTGCGCGGCAACCTGGACACCCGGGTGGGCAAGCTCATAAGCGGGGACTTCGCGGCCATCATCGTGGCCGGGGCGGGCCTGAACCGGCTGGGGCTTTCCGCGCCGGGCCGCATCCCCCTGACGCCGCCGGATTTTCTGCCCGCCGCCGGGCAGGGGGCGCTTGGCATCGAATACCGCGCAGGCGATGCGGAAACCGCCGGGCTGGTGGCTTTTCTCGACCATCCGGACACCCGCGACGCGGTTTTCGCCGAACGCGGGTTTTTGTGCGGCTTAGACGGCGGCTGCCAAGTGCCGATCTCGGCCTGGGCGGTCATCGACGGCGACGCCGTAACGCTTACGGGCATGGTTTCGGACGTGGCCGGGGAGCGTGTGGTGCGCGAGACGGCCAGCGGCCCCCGGAACGAGGCCGAGGCCCTGGGACGCCGGGTGGCGGCCACGGTCCTGGCCCGGGGCGGGAAAGAGATTTTGGACGAACTGTACGCCGGGGGGTGATGCGCCCCGCTCACCTCCTGTGTCAGGGCGGAGGCGATGGAGCCGAAGGAGGCCGCGAAGGGCGGGTTGCTGATTCGTCATCAGCAGGACAGGATTTCGATGATCGTCGCTGGCTCCAGGAAAAACAAGGGTTCCCAGGCTTTATGCCTTTGAACTCTTTTTCTTTTAAGTGTTCCTCTCCCCGCTCTCTCCCTACTTTGGGAATGACAAAGAATGAATCAGGTGAAACAAAACACATTGTTTCTAGGGGCGAAACAGGCTATTTTCTCTGCCCAGATATCCCTATAGACTGTGGCTCCGGCCAACACACCGAAGCACAGAAGTTTCCAGACGATTGTGATGAGCTTTGATGAGTGACTAAAACATTGGTGCAAAGCAGTTAGGATCTGAAGTGGCAACAATTTTTCACTTTACAGCTCTGCATAACCTCCTTGCAATACTCCAAACAGGAGGGATAGTATGCGACTCACGCATGGCAGCCCGTTCATTTGTCAACATAGGACATGACAGGATCAAAACCAGACGCACTCTCCGCAAAGTTCCAGTTGCATCCTGTGGCGTAGTGGCAGACTATGTGCCATTTTATTTCGCCCCACGGTCACCAATGCTTTACTCAATACACCGTGGAAATGTGCCAAATTGTACATACAAACAAACTGATGTTATATACTTTGCGTTTGACAGCGATGATATCTTTTCGTCAGCGCTATCATACTGCTTCACAGACAGAAATGCAGTTTTAGCTCATGCTCAGTTCAGCACATCACTCGCAGAATTTAACTCAAATTTTATTGACTGGCCGCTCATGAGAGAACAAATGTGGAACAATACACCTAATGATACAGAGCGTATGGAACGACGAATGGCTGAATTCTTAGTTCATGACTTTATCCCCTTGAGTTTACTCCGAGGTTTAGCTGTTTACAGTGCTGCAAACATGACTTATGTTAATAATCTAATTTCCGGCTACCCACAGCCATTACAGGTTATCCTTAAACCAGATTGGTACTTTTAGGAGGGCGAACGATGATAAGAATCGTTCAGGGTAACCTCTTGGAATCCCACGCCGAGGCGCTCGTGAACACCGTTAACGCTGTCGGTGTCATGGGGAAGGGAATTGCCCTTCAATTCAAGAAAGCATTCCCCAAAAATTTCAAGGCATACGAAGCGGCATGCAAAGAAGGCCAGGTGCGCCCTGGTTCCATGTTCATAACTCCGTTACAAGCACTTCATGGACCGCGCTATATTGTTAATTTTCCAACTAAACGCCATTGGAAAGGCCATAGTCGTTTGGAGGATATTGAAGCAGGACTCAATGCTCTCGTCCAAGATGTTAGGCGACTAGGAATTACGTCCATCGCCATCCCCCCCCTGGGTTGCGGCCTGGGCGGATTGTCTTGGTCTGACGTTAAAGCACGAATTGAGACTGCATTTTTCGATCTTCCAAAAGTGGAAGTGTGCCTATACGAACCCAAAGGGGCTCCACCATCCGAAACGATGCCTAATAGAACTGTCAAACCAGATATGACTTCAGGAAAAGCAGCCTTGCTATGCTTAATAAACGAATATGCCTCAATTCTGTTTGACCCTATTTTAACTGTCATTGAGATACAGAAGCTTTGTTATTTTCTACAAATTGCAGGAGAACCATTGCGCCTTAAGTTTCAGAAGTGGCATTACGGTCCTTATGCCGACAATTTACGTCATGTAATGAGCGCCATTGACGGACATTATATATCAGGCTGGGGAGATGGGCCAAACAGACCTTTAACGATGATCCGTCTTCTTCCAAACGCTGCTCACGAAGCCAAAAAATATCTTAGGAACTCTAACCAAACGACCACTCATCTGAATTCTGTTATTACTCTAGTAGAAGGATTTGAATCTCCCTATGGGATGGAGTTGTTAGGAACGGTTCACTGGGTTATGGTTCAAGAGCTTACCAAAGAACAATATGATTTAAACAGTGTGTTAGAAAAAATAAGCAATTGGACAGATCGGAAAAGTCGAATGTTCAAACAGCCGCATGTGCTTTTAGCCTTAGAACGCTTACAAGAATTAGGATGGACGAACTGACCCTCCTCCAGGCCCTCCCCGAGGGCCTTTTCATTTCTGACCGCCTCTTCTAGTCTCCCACTGCCACGACGAACATCGTCTCACGACACCTTCCTCAAACTAATCTCACCTGGGCCGAATCGTGGAGGTTCACACCACGTTCAAGGTTCCCCTTCTACTCCACCGACGCTGTCTGGTCCGGCTCAGGTGGCCTTTCCCCTCTCCCGATATCGCCCCCGCAGGGGGCGCCCGCCTTGGCCATGGCATAGCCCATCAGGCAAAACGTATTCATGTTGTGCAGCACGGCCGCCGCCAGCGGCGAAAGCACCCCGAACGCGGCGAGCCCCAAAAGCCCCGTATTGACCGCCGCCCCCTCGTGGAGACAAAGCCGAAGAATCTCAGCCTGCCGCATGGCGATGCGCCTGGCCGTACACAGGGATCGCAGGTCGTCGCTCAAGATGACCGCCTGGGCCGAGGCCTGGGCCAGGTCGCCCCCATGGGGCATGCAGACGCCCAAGTCCGCGCTGACCAGGGCCGGGGCGTCGTTGACCCCGTCGCCGACCACCGCGACGCAGTATCCCTGGGACTTCAGTTCGTTGACCACGCAGGCCTTGCCCTCGGGCGTCAACTCCCAGTGGATGGCGTCCACGCCCTCAAGCTGCGCCCCGAGGCGTTCCGCCGTCCTGCGGTGGTCGCCGGTGAGCACCACCACCTTCTTCACGCCAAGCTCCCGCAGCCCGCGCAGGGCCTCCTGGGCATGGGGCCGGACCTCGTCTCGCAGGCCGATGAGCCCTTGCACCACGTCGCCCTGCGCGACGTAGAGGGCCATTTTCCCCTGCCTGCGCAGCATATCGGCCAGGCCCTCGACGTGGTCGGTTTCCGTCCCCGTGAGCTCGGACAGGAAACGCCGATTCCCGATCCGGCATTCCTGTCCGTCCACCATGGCGCACACCCCGTGCGACACATGGAAATCGACCTCGCCCACCGGGGCCAGCGGCAGATCGCAGCGCAGGGCCTCGGCCAGGATGGTTCGCGCCACCGGATGGTCGTAGTGCTGCTCCAGGCGCGCGGCCAGGGTCAAGAGCGCCTCCCGCGTCCAGCCCCGCAGCGCAATGACGTCCGTGATCCGCAGATCCCTGGTGGTCAGCGTGCCGGTCTTGTCGAAGACCACCGCGTCCACCCGGGCCAGGGCGTCCAGGGCGCGTCCGCCCTTGAGCAACACCCCGCTTTTGGCCGCAGCATACATGCTGCTCCGCACGGACAACCGGGCAGGAAACTTCACCGAGCAGACATAGTCGATGGACGCCACCGAGGCGGTTCGGGACAGGTCGCGGGTGAGCGCATAGGCGGCAGCGCCAAGGGCCAGCGTCGCCGGGGCGAGTCTGTCAGCCATGGCGTCCCCCCTGATCTCGGGCAGGGATCTGTCCTGCAGGGCGTTTTCCAGGAACCGCCTGACCTTGGCCATGGCCGTCCCGACGCCGACCTTTTTCGCCCGGATGCGAATGCGCCCGCTCTCCACCACTGAACCGGAAATCACCTCATCGCCCTTTTCCAGACTGACGGGAATGGATTCGCCGGTGATCATGCTTTTGTCCACCAACGCCGCGCCCGAGAGAACCTCCCCGTCGACGGCGACCAGCTCCCCCGGCCCACAGACGACCACGTCGCCCACGGCTGCCTGGCCGGGCAAAACCTCGATCTCCACGCCATCCCGTTCGACCCAGACGGCCTTCTGCTTCAGGCGCAGCAGGCTGTGGAGCAGCTCATTGGAGCGTTTGTCGTTGGTTTGCTTGAGGTAATCGCCGAAGATGCGCATCAGGGCGATGGCGCACACGGACGGATAATTGCGCACCGCAAGGCACAGCCCCACGCTCGCCGCGTCCAGGGATTTGGCCGTAAACCCCCGGGAAAGGAGATTTCTGACCCCCTCCACGATCACCGGCAGTCCGACCAGGACCGCCAGGATCGCCCGCACCACGGGCGGCACGGCAAAACTGGCGGCCGCCGCAAGCAGGTGCAGCCCGATATCCATCCGGCTGATCTCGCGCGGCCTGGCCGGTCCCTTGACGAACACCACCGGGGGAAGCGCCCCCAGGGCGGCCAGGATGTCGCCCGTGCGCCCGGGCAGGCCGTCATGCCGAACGACCAGCGACCCGGCGTAGGGGTTGGCCCGCACCCGGTCGACCCCGGGCAGCGAGGCCAGATGGGCCTCAAGGTGGTCGACGTTGAGCCGGGGATGCCGGAGCAATCCGCCTTTGAGGCGAATGCGGCGAGGCAGTTCATGCACCACGCGCACATCCCGGACAGGGAGGCGGCGCAACAGAGAAACATCGTGCGGCGTCGTCATGGCATCTTTTTCCAGTCTGCGTAAAACGCGACGTTGGACGTGAGCGTATGCCCGTCTCCGGGAGGCGGGCGTTCGCCTGTTCTCAGAGACGCTGTGCGGCCGGGGCGGCGCTTCGGGCGCCTTTGCAGGCGGCAGGGCACGGCGCGCCATGGTCATCATGAGGGGGCCGAAATCGGAATCGCCAGGGCTTAGTCAATATTGAAAATCATTCTCTTTTTAGACTAGAGCAAAAAACGCGTGCGGTCAACGCCGGGATTACGCTATAGTCCCCATGCCAGAAGGTCGGTGTCCGATGTCCAGGCGGCGGGCGTTTTTTGTGAAACGCCCGGCCACGGCGGCGCGCCTCCCCCTCCCGGGCGGGTCATGCGGCGTCAGGGACGCTTCGTCCGTCACCTCAAGCTGGGATGCCTGCCCCAACACGCAACGGCTCTGCGCGTTTTCCCAAGGAGGTTCCCATGCCGTCCGAGTTATTCGTGCGGATTGTTCGAAGCCAGGAGATGAACATCGCCGTGGGATCGAAGGCCGTGGTCGAGCCCCAGGGGGTGGGAGAACGGTTCGCCTCACGATTTGTCGGCTGGTCGCCGCACAAATACATGGTCCTAAGCCTACCCACGGTCGTGACCGTGCGCGACCATATCTATGACGGCAAGAAACTGGTCATCAGGTATATGTCGTGCGATGGCTTGGTGTGTGGATTCGAGACGGTGGTGCAGGGCGCGGTTTTCACGCCGCAACGGATCGTTCTTGTTGATTATCCGAGCAAGATTGCCGTGCACAACATCCGCAAAGGAAAACGCGTCAGCGTTTTCATCGGCGGCGAAATCACCTTTGCCGATAAAAACTGCACATGCTACATCCTGGACATCTCCCTGGATGGATGCCAGATCGCCATGGACACAGCCCATGACTGCGTCTCCCTGCTCAACATTGGCGACGGCGTTGTTGTGCAGTTCGTCTTGCCGGGACTGGAACCGGTAAAATATTCCCTGTCCGGAACCTTGACCCGCGCACTGGACCAGAAAAACGAGGCATGCAGGCATTTCGGGCTGAAATTCGCCCCGATGCCGGACAGCGAATCAAAAAACCTGGAATCCTACATCACGGACGCCGAGAGGTTCATGACCTCTTCCTGCTCCCTCGACACATGAGCCTTGCGCCCCCCGGGCGCGCTGGAGGCCGGGCCAACAGTTCGCCACCGCAGGCAGAGCGCCCTGCGCCCCCCGCGCTCGTGGACGCCCGGGATGCTGCGGCCCGGGTCCGCAAGAGCGCCCGGGCGGCGCGTCCACGATGCGTCATGAGGCGTGGGTGCTGACCCCGGCCTTTTCAAACGTCGCCATGTCGTTGAATATCGCGGCGGCGCAGCGCAGAACGAATATGGCCATGGCCGCGCCCGTACCCTCCCCCAGCCGCATGTCCAGATGCAAAAGCGGCCGCGCCCCCAGGGCCTCCATGATCATCACATGCCCGTGCTCGGCCGAGGCGTGGCTGAAAAAGGCATAGTCCGCCACATCCTGGTGCATCTTCCAGGCCGCCACATAGGCCGCCGTGGAGATGAACCCGTCCACCACCACGGGCAGCCGGTTGGCCGCCGCGCCCAGGACCAGCCCGGCCAGGACCGCTATCTCGCAGCCCCCCAGAGCGGCCAGAATCTCCAGCGGATCGCCGCCGGACACGGCGGCGTCGTTGGCCCACAGGGCTTTGCGCACCACCTCGACCTTTTTGCGCACCCCGGCCGGGTCAAGCCCCGCCCCGGGACCGGCGATCTCAAGCGGCGTAAACCCCAGGTAGGCGCAAAAAAGGGCCGTGGACGGCGTGGTGTTGCCAATGCCCATCTCCCCCATGCCCAGGCAGCGCGCGCCCTCGGCCGCCGCCGCGTCGGCCAGGCGGATGCCCGTCTCCACGGCCTGCTGGCACTGGGCCGCGCTCATGGCCGGTCCCACGGCCAGATTGGCCGTGCCGGGCATGACCTTGGCCGAGACCAGGGACGGGTGCGGGGCGAATTCGCCGCCCGCGCAGCCTGCATCCACCACCGTCAGCCCCACCCCGGCCGTGCGGGCCAGGGCGTTGACCCCGGCCCCGCCAGCCAGGAAATTGGCCACCATCTGCCGGGTCACCGCCTGGGGAAAGGGGCTGATCCCCTCGGCCGTCACCCCGTGGTCCCCGGCGCAGGTGAAGATACGGGCCGGGTCCACGCCCGGGGCCTGGCCGTCGGCGATGCAAAAAAGCCGGGCCGCCGTCTCCTCCAGGCGTCCCAGGCTGCCCCGGGGCTTGGTCAGGTTGTCCAGATGGGCCAGGGCCTTTTTGCGAAGCGTGCCGTCCACCGGCGAGATGGCCGCCAGGGTGCGGCTTAACGTATCAGGCATGATCTCACTCCTTGCTGTCGGCCGGGGCCGGGGCGTCGGCCACGGCCAGCCGGGGCTGGCCCGTGGAATCGAGCGCGGCCTGCCAGAATTCGGAATCCGTGTCGATGCGGCGGCGGTCGGCGCTGACCAGGGCCAGGGGCACATGCACATAGCGGTCGTGCATGGAGCTCACCAGCATGCCGGTCTTTCCGGCCATGCCCGCATGCACCGCGTGCTGGCCCAGAAAGCCGCAATACACCGCATCGGCCACGTTGGCCGGAACGGAACGGATGATGTAGCTGGGATCGATGTATTTGAGGGTGATGGGCAGGCCCCGGCCCTGGCAATAGGCCTTGATCTCGCGCGAAAGCAGGCCGCAGATGTCGCCCAGGACCGGATTCCCCGAGGCGTCGACCTCGCCGGTCGGCGGCAAAAGATGCTGCCCCGCGCCCTCGGCGGCCACCACCACGGCGTGTCCGCGCCGGACCAGTCGGTTCCCCAGGGCTTCCAGGAAACCGCCCGGGCCATGCAGGGCGAAACGCTCCTCGGGGATGAGCACGAAATTGACGTGTTTGAGGCCCATGGCCGCCGTGGCCGCGATGAATCCGGAACTGCGGCCCATGAGCTTGAGCAGGCCGATGCCGTAGGGCGCGCCCACGGCCTCGGTGTGGGCGCAGGCGATGGATTCGGTGGCCTTCTCCACGGCCGTGACGAAGCCGAAGGTCCGGGCCACGAAGCGCATGTCGTTGTCGATGGTCTTGGGGATGCCCACCACCCCGATGGGGAGGCCCCGGGCGGCGATCTCGGCCACGATGCTCGTAGCCGCACGCATGCCGCCCACCCCGCCCAGGAGCACCAGGAAATTGATGTTCATGCGCTCCAGGGCGTCCACGATCTCGTCCACGGGCTGGGGACCGCGCGAGGAGCCGAGCAGGGTGCCGCCGAATTCATGGATGTCGGCCACGTTGTCCGGGGTCAGCTCCAGCACGTCGTGGCGGCAGGCCGGGATGAACCCGCGCAATCCGTAGCGGATGCCCAGGGTCGCGGCCACGCCGTAATTATGGTGGGCCTCCATGACGATGGCCCGGATGACGTCGTTGATGCCCGGGCAGATGCCGCCCACGGTGACGATGGCGCATTTGGTCTTGGCCGGGTCGAAAAAGATGCGCTCCCGGGGGCCGGCCTCCTCGAAAAAGACCGGTTCGCCGCCGTATTCCCCGATCTGGCGTTTGGTGATATAGGCCATGACCGACGGTTCGTCGGGCACGAACCGGCCGCAGGTCTTGGGGCAGGCCACCAGGGACTCCCCGAGGCTTGAGATGCGGGCGTCCTCGGGACCGATACGGACATTCTGGTCCGCCGCCGCGTTGACATTGACCACCTGGCCCTCCCGGTGCTGCTGGTTGCGGCAGGCGTCGTGCTTCGCCCGCCGTTTCTTTCCATGGACCCCAAACCTACCGGCTCGGGCCGGTTCTGACAAGCCGCCCCTCGGCGGCGACGCCACCTGGAGCCCTCGTGACCGCCATTCCCCGCACCTACATCTTTCTGCCCCCCTTGCGCAAACCCGCCGGAGGACTGGCCGTGCTGCTGCGCCTGGCCGCCCACCTGCACCGGGCCGGATACCCCGTGGCCCTGGCCCCCCGGGAAATCACCCCGGACGTTGCGGCCGAGTTGGCCCCGGAGGTGCCCCGCGTGCCCTTCGAGGAGTTGCGCCTGTCCCCGGACGACATCTGGCTGGTTCCCGAAGGCTGGCCCAACGCCCTGACCCCGGGGCTTGCGGCCAAGTCCCGCTGTCTGGTCTACTGCCAGAACTGGGCCTATCTGCATAACGGCCTCCCCGCAAATGTCTCCTGGAACAACCTGCCCGTGTCCTTTCTGGCCGTCTCCGACCCCGTGGCCCAATTCATCGAACTGGCCACGGGCCGCCGTCCGCCCATCCTGCGGCCGGGCGTCGATTTGGCGCTTTTCAAAGCCCCCGGAGAAAAACCCGCTGGAGAGGTGTGCGTGGCCTACATGCCGCGCAAAAACAAGGCCCTGGCCGACCAGATCCACCGCCTCGTCCAGGCCCGGCGGCCGCAAACCGGCCTGCCCATCCGCTTCACCCCGATCCAGGACATGACCCAGGCCCAGGTGGCCACGGCCCTCGGCCAAAGCCACATCTTCCTGGCCGTGGGATTTCCCGAGGGCTGCCCCCTGCCGCCGCTTGAGGCCATGGCCTGCGGCTGCCTGGTGGTGGGGTACGCCGGACTGGGGGGCCTCGACTACCTGCGGCCCATTGCGCCGACGACGGCCCCGGTCTGGCCGCCGCTTAGGCCCGTGCCGTGGGGGGGCAACGCCTTCGTCACCCCGGACGCCGACGTGGCCCAGACCGTATTGGCCCTGGAGGCCGCCGCGCGCATGATCCTTGAAAACGGCCCGGCCCGGGCCGAGGCGCTTCGCAACATGGCCGACTGCGCCCGGGCCTACGGCCTTGACGCCCAGGCCGAGGCCGTACGGCGGGTGTGGGAGGAGATGGGATAACCGGGAACAGGAGGCGACCCGAGGCCGGTCCATCCGGACGGGTCAGCCGGGTTTGTCCCGGAGATGGTCCGGGGCCGAAACATAATAAAACAAGGCCGCCACATTTGGCGGCGGCCTGACCGCAGGCGCGGCCGCCTCCGGCGCTTAGCGGCCCGATGTCAACTGGTAGCGCGGCGTATATTCGATGAGATCGGTGATGAGAAGCGCGGCGGAAAAATCCTGGGCGTTGCCGGCCCGGCTCTCGCTCACCAGCAGATCCTTCAGATCCCGGGCCGCCTGGGAGAGTTGGTCGGCGCGAGGCTCCAGGTGCCTCCGGGCGGCGTCGAGCAGCCCCAGAAGCAGGGGGGGCCAGGCCCCATCCTGGCCAAGATGCCGGGACAGGATGGCGGCCAGGGCGCAGATGCCGAAGACCACGCCGTCAGCCTGGGCATAGTCCCTGGACCAGATCTCGGCATCGGAAAAAAGCGGCTCTGCAGGCGCCGGGGAAACCGTGCGGGTGCAAACCTTTTTTTCCCGATGATGAAAATTGGGGGTGATGACCCGTCCCATGGCGCCCTCCCGCGCGGAGACGGCGCGCGTGGGCCTCGGGTCTTTGATTTTCCCCGGCCGCGCCGTCTTTTTCCTTACATGTCTTTTCGGCCGCGCCAGGGCGGTTCTTTAACCGCGTCGGCGAAAAACATGCACATGGGCCGCGCCCAAAAGTCCCCGGCGCCCCGGACGGCAGGACGTTGCGCCAGTGTTGCGTTCGGCATTTTCAGTTCTGGTTTGGCAAGCACCAACACCTTGAATTTATGGTTCTTATTCACAAAAATAGGTTCATGTTTCTTGTAAACGCCGCGCTAGCGAAAAAACGCCAGGACATAGGAACCGGCGGTGTAGGCGATGACCACCGCCAGCATCCACTTGATGGCCTTTGCCGGAACGAACTTCTGGCAGCGCGCCCCCAGATACATGCCGATCATGCCTCCCAGCCCGAAAAGCAGTCCCAAAAGCCAGTCCGGGGCCACGGACATGCCCGGATAAAACGGCGCAATGGCCTGGTAGAAGGTGACCCCGGCCACGGAGGTGACAAAGGTGCCCATGAGCGCCGCCCCGGCCACGGTGTAGACCGGCAGGCCGTAGATGGACACGAAAAACGGCGCGACGATGGACCCCCCGCCGATGCCGTACACCCCGCCCACGACGCCCACCACGAGGCTCAGGGCGAAGATGCCCGGGGTGGAGACGTCGAATGTTTCCCCATAAAACTCATAGGCGATGCGCGAGGCGTCGAAACGCAAAACCCGCACGGCCGGGAGCGCGCCTCCCCCGGAATCCCGCTGGTGCGCGTCCTTTTGGCGGTATTCCCGCACCAGGGCCTGAAACCGCTTTTCGGCCTCGGCCTTGGACGTCCCGGCCGGACCGCGCCGCAACAGGTCGCGGACCATGCGCAGGCCGATATAGCCCAGGACCAGGGCCGCAAACAGCTTGAACTGGCGCGGGTCGGGCAGGTACGCCACCCGCAGCCAGGCCCCCAGAAACACCCCGGGCAGGGTGCCGAGGATCACCACCCAGGTCAGGGGCCAGACCATGCGTCCCTCCCGGAGGTAGCGGTAGACGCCGCTGGGGATGGCCACGATGTTGAAAAGCTGGTTGGTGGAGCTGACCGACGGGTTGGTGAAACCCAAAAAGGACATCTGGAAGGGCAAAAGCAGAAAGGCCCCGGACACCCCGGCCATGGAGGTGAAAAAGGAAATGCCCATGGCCACCAGCGGCGGAACCAGGGGAGACACGTCGATACCGGCGGTTGCGAAGTACATGGACACCTCCCGGGTCTGAACGTTCCCTGTCTCTTTTAGTCACGAATAAAATACTTTTAGTGACTTTTGTCAAGTCCGCCCGGGACGCGCCTAGGCAAGCGCCTTGCATTCCGGGCGGTTGCGGCATACAGGGTTGCCTATGGATACCACCCCCCCCCTGTCGGTCGATCCGCCCCCGGGCCACGGCGACGACCGGGAAGCGGCCCGCCCGGGAGGGGCTTTTTTCGTGCCTGAAGGCGTCAAGCACCTGGACACCGTGGACCTGGAACGGCTGACCGAGTCCTTCACCCGGTGGGCCGGGGCCTCACGCCGGGCGGATTCGGCGGCCTCGCGCCGCAGGGTGCGTCTCGTCTACCTGGTCATCCGCCACACCGGGGCCAGACTCGGCGAGGTGCTGGCCGTGGACGATCTCCGCGATATCGACCTGGGGCGCGGGGTCATGGTCTTTGCGGCCCAAAACGCCGACGCCCGGCGCGAGGTGCGCCTGTCCGAGGCCCTGGCCCGGGAACTGGCCGCCGCCCGGGACGATCCTGGGCTGGTCCCCTGGCGTGGCCGCCTGCTGCACCTGGACCAGGGATTCGTGCGCCGCAAGTTTTACGAGCAGGCCTTGGCCTGCGGCCTGCAAAAAGACATGGCCAATCCCAGCGCCCTGCGCCGTTCCCGGGCCATCGAGCTCATGCGCCAGGGCGCGCCGCTTCTGGTGGTGCAAAAGATCCTGGGCCATTCCACCCCGGTGCTGACCGCCTCGTATCTGGACTTCTCCGAAAAGGACCGGCGGCGCATCGAACGCCGGGTGCTGGCCGCCGAGGCCAAGCGCAAGACCAGCGCCCGAAACGCCTTTTACGGCAAGGTGGTCCGGGTGCGCCAGGGCGACGTGCAGTCCGTGGTGGAAATGATCACTCTGGGCGGCCATACCCTGACCTCGGTGATCACCAACGCCAGCCTGTCCAGCCTGAACATCCGCCCCGGAACCTTTCTCACGGCGGAGATCAAGGCCCCCTGGGTGGTGGTCACGGCCGGGGCCATGCCCCCCGCGACCAGCGCCGAAAACGTCTTTTGCGGGCAGGTGGAGGTCGTGACGGCCGGGGAACTTACGGGCGAGGTGCTGGTGCGCCTTACGGACGGCACGCGCCTGTGCTCGGCGGTCACGGCCGAAAGCGTGCGTACCCTGGGGCTTTCGCCCGGGGATACGGCAGTTGCCTCGTGCAACGCCTTTGCCGTGGTGCTGCGGGCCGACTAAAGTATGGCGGCATGAACTAGACGATGTGCATCATCTTGCTTTCGTGTTTCGACTTTCGTTTCCAACAATCAACGCCGTGTGCATGTTTTCGAAGGCACTGTCAAAAACCATCTGCCCAACAGATAGTTACATTTTACGACATTACATTTGTATAGCTTATCCTATTTCAAGAAGGCAACCCAACACCTCACCTGGCAAGATACGAAGGAGGTCCGCAAATATTTCCTGATTGTGAAGTGGCTGGATACATGAAGGAGGAATACCCATTGAATAAGATCAAGACGGTTGGCATTATCGGCAGTGGAGTAGCAGGGTTATCCGCAGGGGGCCTTCTGTCCCGCAAGGGGCTTACGGTACGGCTCTTTGAGGCCAACGACAAGATCGGAGGATGTTGTTCGACAACAAACATCGGGGGATACACCTTTAACGACGGCGCGCTGTACTTAGGTCTCCCCGGAATTATGGATCACGTGTTTAGCAAGATAGGCCTTGATCGCCCGTCTCTCTTACCTTTACGAAGAATAACCGCTCCCCAGACGACGATATTGCCCGACGGCACCGTTGTCGACTTTGCAGCCGGGCTTGCGGTGACCATCGAAAGGGACCACTGTGAAACGGACGGGACCCGCCTTCGCCGGGAACTCGATGACATGATGGGGAAATGGGAGCCGGTTCTCCGCCTTTTTGTCGACCATCTCCTCCTTCATCCCTTTTCCCTTCCACGTTTCCTTTTCGAGGGGGGGCACCACCTGCTCAAACTTCGTGGAACCGTTGCGTCAGAACTCGACAGGCTCATCAGCGATGACGCCGTGCGCTCCGCGATGTCCGGGGCACTCCTGTACACTGGAATGCCCCCGCAGAAAATGCCCGTGGCGTCCATCCTGGGATTGATCGCGATGTTCAGCGAAGGTTTTTACCTGCCCGAAGGCGGAATGGGGAAAATACCGGAAGCGCTAAGCCAGTCTTTGCTGACCCATGGCGGAAAAATTTCTTTGAACTCAAAGGTTGAGGGCATTGTTGTACGAAATGGCCGCGTTTGCGGAATGGAGGTTCACGGCCAGGGCCTTGTGGAGGTGGATGCTATCATCTCGACGGTCAGTGGGATGCTAACATTCGGCACCCTCCTCCATTCCGAAGATGTGCCCACTAGCATGAAAAGGATGGTTCGGAAAGCTCCATTGTCACATAAAGCCGTGGCCATCCAGCTTGGCCTGTCCAACAAGATTGATGCTCGTAGCCATTCTAACTGCTATTTTCCCATGATGAAAGATCAGGTTGCATTCTTCGAACCTGAAAATACTTACAAAATAAATTGGTTTATGCATTCTGTGCCGACTGTGACGATGCCGGAGCTGGCGCCTGAAAATGGAAGTATCATTGAGATGTTTCCTCCCATAAACCAGCATATTCCATTTGATGCCTGGGATGAAAAGAAAAAAGAGTCTATGCTTCAATCATCGATTTCTGCGTTGTCACGTATATACAACATGGACATTGCGGTTACCAGGGTCATAAGCCCTTATGAATTTCAAAGCAGATTGCATCTCTACAATGGATCAGTCTATGGATTATCACCGGCGGCAGGCCCCATGGCCCAGTTTCCGCAAAAGACCGCAATCCACGGTCTTTATCAGGCAGGGCAGACCACATACCCTGGCTACGGCATAGGCCCGGCGGCGATGTCTGGAATTCTTGCGGCGGAGGCATTGCTCGCCACGTGAATTGATTTTTTCAAATTTTAGGGCATGATGAAATAGCGGCCTGGGCATAGTGGCGGCCTGCATCACGGAAGGCAGCCCCAGGGCTGAAGGGGCGCGACGGCATGGGACGGCCGTCATGCATCCATCAACCAGAATATCTGGACAAACCGCCATATGCGGCCGGGAACGGAAAGACGAGCCCCCCAGCCGGAACCGGAGGATATTTCCATGAAAAAGATCATTGTGGCCGTGGACGGATCGGAACTGGCGGACAAGGCCCTGGACCGGGCCATCTTCGAGGCCACCCGCCACGGCGCGGACGTGTTGTGCGTCAACGTGGTGGAAGGGCTGACCTTTCTGGCCTACAAGCGCGAGGAGATCCCCGACGCCTGGGAGCATCTCATGCGCGAACCCAACAAGCTTTTGGCCGAAGCCGCCCAGAAGGCCGAGGCCGCCGGGGTCCGGCTGCGCACCCTGGCCGAGGCCGGACGCCCGGCCGAAACCATCGCCAAGCTGGCCCGCCAGGAAAAGGTCGACGAGATCATCGTGGGCAGCCGGGGCAAAAACGCCCTGGACAACATGCTTTTGGGCAGCGTGTCCGGACGGCTGGTGCAGATCGCGCCGTGCACCATCGTGGTGGTGCGGTAACGCCCCTGCGGCGTGGCATGGAGTTGGGGGGGGAAGCCTCCGGCGGCCAAAGGGGGCAATGCCCCCTTTGGAATCCCCATTCCAAGGACGCCCAGGTTGCCCGCATACCTCTTCCGGGGCTCCCGCGGTAGGCCGAAACGGACAGGCCGGGCGACGGGTTTGCGCACGGCGCGTCCGGCAGGCCCGAGCGAAGCGACGCATGGCCTGCCGAAGCGCCGTGTCGCAGGCCCCGAGCCCGGCCCCACAACGAATTCCGCGAACGGGCTACTTCTTCGTCGGCGTCGGGTCGGCCAGCCTTGGATCAAGCTCCTTGGATTTCGCCAGATCCGCCGCCCCCCTCGCTTTTTGCCCCAACGCGTCGTAGGCCAGCCCCCGGCCCCGATAGGCCATGGCGTTTTGCGGACTGATGTCGATGGCCGCCTGGAAATCCAGAAGCGCCCCCTGGGGGTCGTCGCGCAGAAGCCTGGCCATGCCCCGATTGCACAAAATCTCCGGGGATTTGGGGGAAAGGTTCAAGGCCCGGTCGAAGTCCGCCGTGGCCTTTATCGGATCGCCCTCGGCCAGATAAAAATAGCCCCGGTTGTTGGAGGCCAGGGCCGAAAAGGGCGCCAGTTCCACGGCCTTGTCGAAGTCGGCCACGGCCCCGGTCTTGTCCCCCTTGGCGTAACGCGCGTTGCCCCGGTTGACGTAGACGTCGCCATAGTCCGGGCGCAGGGCGATGGCCCGGTCGTAATCGGACAGGGCCGCGTCCAGGTTCCCCTTGGCGTGATAGATGGCCCCCCGGCTGAAGTACGCCGTGACCAGGATGGCGGGCGGGGTCTGGCCCGATTCGATGATCCGGGACAGGGCCTTGGAGGCCCCGGCCGTATCCCCCGAGGACATGGCCTTGGCCGCCTCGGCGTAATCCTTGGCCGCCTGCTCCTGGGCCCCGGCCGCAAAAGCCCCCACCGCCGCCGCGCACATCCAAAATCCCCACACCGCCGCTGCGAGAAGTCGGCCTTTCCTGGTCATGGCTGTCTCCTTTCCCTGGTCCGCGCCAGGCATATTCTGCCGCCGCCCCCGGCTCGATCCGCGATTCCTAACATGTTTTCCCACGGCCGGGGCGACACGCCCGGTCCGGCAGGTTCTTTGCATTTTCCCCGATGCGGGAAAATCTTTCCGGCCGGATGATCCGTCCGGGGGCGATTCCCGCAAAAACCCTCTGTGAGGCGCCGCCATGGCCGCTGAAAGCATCGCCGACATGGCCTACCAGTACACCCTGGCCTGCCAGACATTGCAGTCTTCCCTGCGCAGCGCCGGCAATTCGTCCGACACCAACGCGGAAAAGACCACGGCGCTCAAGACCTTCGCCGACACCCTGTCGGAGATGCTGCCCGAGGACGTGACGGCCTCCCCGCAGTATCAGTACTACGACGCCATGTTCGACTATCAGGCCGAGCTGTATTCCGCCCAGACCGCCGCCGAACGCGACACGGCCTTAAGCGCGTTCTACACGGCCATCGGGGAGATCACCGCCGAAGCCTGACGCCGCCGTGGCGCGATTTTGCCGCAAAAACGCGCAAGCGTGGCCCGACGCAGGGCCTTCGCCGCCAGCGGCGGGGCCGACCTTGTTTCAGGGCTCTCCCGCGCCGTCCGGGAGGGCCTCGGACTCGGCCTTGCCGTATTCCACGGCCGGGCCGGAGATGGCCAGACGCTTGACCTCGATGACCTCGTCCAGGGTGCTGACCCGTTCGATGGTCCGGTACAGGTGCGAGGTGTCCGTGACCTCCACGGTGAAAAGGATCTCCGTGGTGCCGTCCACGCTTGAGTGGATGGCCCCGGAGTCGATGTTCACCCCCTCTGCGGCCAGCATCACGGATATCCTGCCCAAAACGCCCTTGATGTTCTTGGCCAGGATGCGCATGCGGGCCGGATAGGGCCGCTCCTCCTCGCCCTCCCAGGTCACCCGCAGAAGCCGTTCGGGCTCGAAACTTTGCACATTGGGGCAGTCGTGGGTGTGGATGGTCACCCCCCGGCCCCGGCTGACGTAGCCCACGATGTGGTCCCCGGGCAGGGGATTGCAGCACTGGGCGTAGCGCACCAGCACGTTGTCCACGCCCTGGATGCGGATGGCGTCGGACGATTTGGTCTTGGCCTGGGTGGCGGCGGCGGCAGCCGCGACCGCGGCTTCGGCCTCGGCCTCGGCCTTGGTCATCTCCGGTCTGGCGGGCAGGAGCCTGCCGATGATCTTTTTGGCCGTGACCCGCACATAGCCCACGGCGGAAAACAGCTCGTCCACGCCGCCAAGCGACATCTCCTCGGCCACGGCCCGCAGACTGCCGTCCTTGACGGCTTTTTGGACGTTCACACCGTCCTTGCGGCCCTGCTTTTCCAGCATCTCCTTGCCAAGGGCGATGCTGCGGGCCCGCTCCTCGGTCCTGATCCAGTGCTTGATGCGAGTTCGGGCCTTGGCGGTCTTGACGAACTTAAGCCAGTCGCGGCTGGGGGTACGGTTCGCGTCGGTGATGATCTCCACAGCGTCGCCGTTTTTGAGCGCCGTGGTCAGGGGGGAGAGTCGTCCGTTGATCTTGGCCCCGGCGCAGTGGTCGCCCACGGCCGTGTGGATCATGTAGGCGAAATCCACGGGCGTGGCCCCCTCGGGCATCTCCTTGACCTGGCCCTTGGGGGTGAACACGTAGACCTCATCCTGGAAGAGGTCGATGCGCAGCGTGGCCATGAACTCGCGCGAATCCTTGAGTTCGCGCTGCCAGTCCATGATCTGTCGAAGCCAGGTGAAGCGGTCGATGTCCTTGGGGCTGAACCGCCCCTTGCCGCGCTCCTTGTACTGCCAGTGGGCGGCCACGCCCTCCTCGGCCAGCCGGTTCATCTCCTCGGTGCGGATCTGGATCTCGATGCGCTCGCCGTCGGGCCCGATGACCGTGGTGTGCAGGCTTTGGTACATGTTGGCCTTGGGCATGGAGATGTAGTCTTTGAACCGCCCATGCACCGGCTTCCAGATGGAATGCACCAGACCCAGCACGGCGTAGCAATCCTTGAGGCCGTCCACGATGACCCGGAAGGCGATGAGGTCGTGGACCTGGTCCAGGGCCAGGCCTTGCTGGCGCATCTTGTTGAATATGCTGAAGATATGTTTTTTCCGGCCCTGGATGCGGCCCCGGATGCCGTTTTTGGACAAAAGCTCCGAGATCTGGTCGATGACCCGCTCGATGTAGGACTCGCCCAGGGTGTGGTGACGGGTCAGGCCGTCGCGGATCTGGGCGAAGACCTCGGGCTTTAAGTATTTGAAGCTTAAGTCCTCCAGCTCGATCTTTAAGCGGTGCAGCCCCAGGCGGTTGGCCAGGGGGGCGTAGATGTCCATGGTCTCCTGGGCGATCAGGGCCTGCTTGGCGGGCTTTTGATAATCCAGGGTGCGCATGTTGTGCAGCCGGTCGGCGAGTTTGACCAGGACCACCCGGATGTCCTCGGCCATGGCCAGGATCATCTTACGGATGTTCTCGGCCTGGGCCTCCTCCTTGGATTCGAAGGAGATCTGGCTGATCTTGGTCACCCCGTCCACGATGTCGGCCACTTCCTCCCCGAAATCCTCCTCGATGCCGTCCACCGTGGCCTTGGTGTCCTCCACCGTGTCGTGCAAAAGCCCGGCGCTCACCGTGGCCGCGTCCAGGCGTAGTTCGGCCAGGATGTTGGCCGCCTCCAGGGGATGGGACAGGTAGGGCTCCCCGGACAGCCGGGTCTGCCCGGCATGGGCCGTGGCCGAGAACACGTAGGCCTTGCGGATCAGGTCGAGATCCGCCTCGGACATGTAGCCCGACACCTTGTCGATGATTTCGTTTATGCGGATCATGGGGATGGGGGAACCGTGCGGCAGGCCGCGTTAATCCCGGGTGAGCGAGAAGGTCTGGAGGTTTTTGGGGACCCACCACTTGGTGAAATTGTAGGCGATTCCCGCCGGGGCCGGTTCCACCCCCTGAAAGCGGGCCGCCAGGATGGGCAGGGCGTAGGGGGCGTAGAGGAAGCAGTAGGGCTGCTCCCGGTGCAGGATCTCCTGGAAGGCGTCGTAGTATTTCTTGCGTTCGGCCTGGTCCAACGTACGCCGCCCCTTTTCCAGCAGGGCGTCGGCCTCGGCGTTTTTAAATCCCACGAAGTTGAGCCCGCCGGGCACAGCCCGGGAGGAATGCCACACGTCGTACCCGTCCGGATCCTGGGGGATGGTCCAGCCCATGATGATGGCGTCGAAGCGGCCAGTATCCACGAATTCCTTGATGAACGCCGCCCATTCCACGGTGCGGATGGCCACCTCGACCCCGATCTCCTTCAGGCGTTGCTGGATGATGGTGGCGGTTTTTATGCGCTGGTCGTTGCCCTGGTTGGTCAGGATGGTGAAGGAAAAGGGCTTGCCGTCCTTGGTGAGCAGGCCGTTTTTTCCCGGGGTCCATCCGGCCTCGGCCAGCATGGCCTTGGCCTTGGCCGGGTCGAAGGCATAGTCCTTTATGGATTCGTTATAAATCCAGGTGCCGGGCTTGTACGGCCCGATGGTGGGCATGCCCAGCCCCAAAAGCACTCCCTTGACGATCTCCTGCTTGTCGATGGCATGGGCCAGGGCGCGTCGCACCCGCACGTCGGCGAACATCGGGTTTTGCAGGTTGTAGCCCAAAAAGGTATATCCAAAGGACAGATACTTGTATTTTCTAAACTTCTCATCCCATTCCCGGCCCGTGGTCTGGTGCAGGTATTGCTGCGGGGTCAGCCCCATCATGTCCAGATTGCCGGCCTTGAGCTCCAAAAACATGGTTGAGAGGTCGGGAATGATCCGGTACACGACCTGATCCAGATAGGCGCGTCCTTCGAAATAGTCGGGGTTGACGTCGAGCACGATGCGCCGCCCCGGCTCCCAGACGGACAGCTTGTAGGGACCGGCCCCCAGGGGGTTGCGGCTTTGTTCGGTGTTCATGAGGTCTTGGCCTTCCAGGGCGTGCCTGGGCAGGATGGCGCTGGCCCAGGTGACCAGGGACCGGGCGAAGGGCTCGTCGTAGCGCACCTCGAATGAGTATTTTCCGGTGACGGTGAACGACGACACGGCCTTGAAGTCCCCGGCATAGGCCGTGGGGGTTTTGGGGTCGATCATGAGCTTATAGGTGAATTCCACGTCCGCCGCCGTCAACTCCACCCCGTCGAACCAGCGGATTCCCGGCTTGAGGACGAATTTGAGGAGCTTGCCGTCGTCGAGCACCTCGTAGCTTTGCGCCGCGAAGCATTCCAGATTGATGTCCTTGTCGTAGCGCAGCGGGGCCACATAGATGAGATCGGCCACCTCGTGGGAGGCCGAGTCCGAGGACAGGGGCGGAATGAGGTTGGTGGCGTCGCCGAGCATGGCCTCGATGATCCGCCCGCCGGGCACGGGCGTCCCCGGGATGGCGGCGGGCGCGGCCGGGACGGCGGTTCCCGCAATATGTCTCCAGCGGCTGGCTGACCTCTCCGGTGCGCGGGGTGTATCGCCG
>NZ_JAZHDB010000094.1:0-4437 GCF_036584575.1 Desulfolutivibrio sp. | reverse complement strand
GCATGGCGCACCTCCTTGGCCGCTTCGGTAATGTGCTGCTTCAGGGAGTCGAAGGACCCCGCCGGGAGACGCCGCCCTGGCCGCGTCCGGCCAGACGGCCACAGCCCCCGCCGCCCCCCGGCGCTACGGGGTGCTGGACGTGGAGACCCGGCGTTCGGCCGAGGAGGTGGGCGGCTGGGGCAACGCCAGACGCATGGGGGTCAGCGTGGCCGTGTTGTATGATTCGGCCCTTGACGACTTCATCAGCTACCGCCAGGAGGAACTCCCGGAGATGGCCAAGGCCTTGGCGGTCCTGGATCTGGTGGTGGGGTTCAACATCAAGCGGTTCGACTATCAGGTGCTTGGCGGGGCATGCGAGTTCAATTTCCGGGGCCTGCCCACCCTGGATCTTCTGGAAAAGGTGCATGAGCGGCTGGGCTACCGCCTGTCCCTGGACGGGTTGGCGTCGGCCACGCTTTCGGCCAAGAAATCCGCCTCGGGCCTTCAGGCGCTCGCCTGGTGGAAGGAAGGCCGACTGGATCTCATCGAGGAGTACTGCCGCAAGGACGTGGCGCTGACCCGCGACCTGTATCTTTTCGGCCGGGAGCAGGGCTATCTGCTGTTCACCAACAAGGCCGCCAGGACCGTGCGGCTGCCCGTGGCGTGGTAGGGCGGGCCGGGGGCTGCCCGGCAAAATACCATTGCGGGGCCATGCCCGACGCAGAACTCCGGGAAGCCCTGTCACCTGGGCGCGGCTTGGTTCTCCTGAATCTCGACATAGCGCTCCAGCACGGCATTGATCCGCGTCTGATATCCAGGCCCCTGCCTCTTGAAAAATTCGAGAACCCCCGGACTCAGCCGAATCGTGACATTCTGCTTTTTTGCGGGGTGCTCCGCCCGTACCGCCCGCATCCAGAAGGCCTCGTCCGTGGGCAGGGCGTCGGGATCGGACGCGGCCCGCCGCGCGATCTCCTCTTCCGATAATCGGGACACCTGTTCCATGTCAGACTTGAGCTTCCGCTTCATATATCTTTCTCTCCGCCTTATTCGCCCGTCGCATGGAGATCACGCGCACCACCTCGCCACGAAAGGCATATGCCAAAAACACGATGGTGTTCTCCAGGCATCCCAAAGCGACATACCGCGTTTCGCCATAGTCCCTGCGGTCGTCCACGCGGATGGTCATCGGTCCCTGGAATACGGCCCAGGCATCCTCCAACCACAGACCATGCTTGTAGAAATTGGAAGTGTTTTTGTCTTCGTCCCAGGCAAACCGCATACGAATCAATACGTACACTTGTACATACAGTCAATGCCTGCCGGGGAAAACTCCGACTCGCGCCAGCATCGCCATGGACGCAAAAAAAGCGGCGAACCCCGTGTGCCAGGGCCGCCGCCATCAGGGGACAGACCGGATCGCGCTATTCCTCTTCGGCCTCGCCGCCGTCCAGGGACCGGACGTAGCGGCAGGATTTTTCCGGACAGGCCAGGTGTTCGCCCCGGGCCTGGGTGCGCTTTTTGACCAGAATGCCCGAGCCGCATTTGGGGCAGGGCTCGGCCACGGGCCAGTCCCACACGGCGTAGTCGCACTGGGGATAGCGGTCGCAGGAATAAAACACCTTGCCCCGCTTGGAACTTTTCTCCACCAGCTCCCCGCCGCAGCCCTCGCGCGGGCACTTGACCCCGGTCTTGAAGGGCTCGGCGTGCTTGCAGGCCGGATAGCCCGAGCAGGCCACGAAACGGCTGCCGGTGCGCGATTTTTTCAGCACCAGATCCTTGCCGCAGTCCGGGCATTTGCCCATCACCACAGGCTCGTCGGCCTGCCTGGCCACCAGTTCGATGCCGCCGTCCGGGGTGCGGGTGAAATTCGAGGTGTTCTTGCAGTCGGGATAGCCGGAGCAGGCCAGAAACTCGCCCATGCGGCCGAACTTGATGACCATGGGCTGGCCGCATTTGTCGCAGACGAGCCCCGTCTCCTTGCCCGCCTTGACCGCAGCCATGTCCTCGGAGGCCTTCTCCAGAGCGGGATAAAAGCCGTCGGTGAAATCCTTCAAAAGCGCCACCCAGTCCCGCTGGCCCTCGGCCACCTCGTCTAGGGCGGCTTCCATCCCGGCCGTGAACCCCACATCCATGATGGCCGCAAAATGGTCGATGAGCAGATCGGCCACGGTGGTCCCCAGCTCCGACGGCACGAAGTGCTTCTCTTCCAGCTTGGCGTATTCGCGGTCGATAAGCGTGGAGATGATGGCCGCATAGGTGGACGGACGGCCGATGCCCTTTTCCTCCAGCTCGCGCACCAGGGAGGCCTCTGTGTAGCGCGGGGGAGGCTGGGTGAACTTCTGGTCGGTCTTAAGCTCCGAAAGCGTCAGGGGCTGTCCCTGGCTCAGCGGCGGCAGGGTCTTGGCCTCGTCCCCGGCCTCCATGCCGTAGACCTTGAGATAGCCCGGAAAGATGAGCCGCTGGCCCTTGGCCCGGAAAAGGGCCACGCCCGCCAAGACTTCCGCCGTGGTGTCCCAGAACCGGGCCTCGGCCATCTGGGAGGCCAAAAACCGCTCCCAGATGAGCTTGTACAGGGCATACTGCTCCCGGGGCAGAAAGGACCGCACGTCGTCCGGGGTCACGGCCGGATCAACGGGCCGGATGGCCTCGTGGGCGTCCTGGGCCGAGGCCTTGGTCTTGAAATAGCGGGCCTTGGGCGGATAGAATTCTGGCCCAAGCGTGTCCACGATGAAGTCCCGGGCGGCCTGCCTGGCCTCGTCGGCGATGCGCACGGAGTCGGTACGCATGTAGGTGATCAGCGCCACCGTGCCGCGCTCGCCCAGCTCCACGCCCTCGTAGAGCCGCTGGGCCGCGCCCATGGTGCGCTTGGCCGTGAATCCCAGGCGCTGGTTGGCGGCCTGTTGCAGGGTGGAGGTGATGTAGGGCGGCGGCGGGGACTTGGCGCGCTCCTTCTCGGTCACGGCGGACACGGCGAAGGGGCTTTTCAAAATGGCGTCGCGCAGGGCGGCGGCGGTTTCGCCGTCGCCGATGACCGGCTTTTTGCCCGCCACCTTCCACAGCTCGGCCTCGAAGACCGGGGGTTCGGCGGCCGCCAAAAGGGCCTTGAACACCCAATATTCCTCGGGCACGAAGGCCTGGCGCTCTTTTTCCCGCTCAACCACCAGCCGAAGGGCCACGGACTGCACCCGGCCGGCGGAGATGCCCCGTTTGACCTTTTTCCACAAAAGGGGCGAAACCTTGTAGCCCACCAGGCGGTCCAGGATGCGCCGGGCCTGCTGGGACAAGAACAGTTTTTCGTCGATCTCGCGTGGGTGGGTCAGGGCCTCGCGCACGGCCTTGGCCGTGATTTCATTGAAGTAAATTCTGTGGATGGGCCGGTCTTCGCCTTTTAAAAGCTCGGCCACATGCCAGGCGATGGCCTCTCCCTCGCGATCCGGGTCCGGGGCCAGGTAGATGCGGCTGGCCTTGGCGGCGGCCTCGCGCAGCTTGTTCACCACCTTCTGCTTGCCCTGGATGATCTGGTACTGCGGCGCGAAATCCTTTTTCTCGTCCACGCCCAGGGTCTTGGTGGGCAGGTCGCGGACGTGACCGACCGAGGCCTCCACGGCATAGGCGCTGCCGAGGAATTTCTTGATGGTCTTCACTTTGGCCGGGGATTCGACGATGATCAACTCTTTTGCCATGGCAGGCGTGCTATAGCCATCCCCTGGACCGCTGGCAAGGCCAAAGCGCCCCCGCCGGGCAAATGTCTCATTTCTCCGACGCCTTTTTTTCCGTCTCCCGGTTCCGGGCCGCCTCCTGATGCCGCACCCGGGCCTCCCAGACCAGATTGCCCACCCGTCGTCCCAAATCCGCCCGGCGCGCCTTGACCAGGGCGTCGGCCGCCTCCCGGTTGCCCTGCCCCGTGAGCAGCACGGCCGACTCCAGGTCGCGCAGATGGCTGGCGCACTCCCGGACCAGGGCGGACAGGTCGAGTTCGGCCAGCTCCAGCGGCACGCGCACGGAACGCACTTTCTTGGCCATGATTCGCCTCCGTTTAGTAATCGTATTACGAATAAACAACTTTTCCGTCAACGATACCGGCATGGTCGCGGGCGACGATCCTCGGCGCCCGGACTCGCCGTCATGACGGCACAGGCCCCCGGAAATTGGTTTTTTGCGAAATCCGTTTTTTCCTTGAGCGCGGCGGCAAGGTCGGGTACGGTGCGGTCGGCGTCCGAATGCAGCGCGATGGCAGGAGTTTTGCAGAGACACCCGGGGAGGAACCATGCCGCTCACGAAAAGTGACAAGCTGATCATTGTCGGCGCGGTGGTCCTGGCCCTGGCGGTGGTGGCGGGGCTCGCCGCGTGGCGCAAGCCGCATCTTTTCACCGGCGGCAAGCCCGCGCCGGAGATGACCACCCGCGACTTCCAGTCGAACTTGAGGGGCAGCCGCTCCTTGGAGACGCCCTCTGCGGC
>NZ_JAZHDB010000093.1:0-22083 GCF_036584575.1 Desulfolutivibrio sp. | reverse complement strand
AGGGGGTCCGGGGGAAATGATTTCCCCCGGGCGGGGTCCGGGGCGGCAGCCCCGGCGCGCAGCGGGACGGCAGCCCCGGGGCATCGCCGAGGAGGCGACGTGAACAGGGACAAAAAGCTGGTGGTGGCCATGGTCGGCCTGCCCGCCATGGGCAAGTCCACGGTGGCTCTCAAGCTCAAGGAGAACCTGGACAAGGAGGACGTGCGGGTGGCCGTGTTCAATAACGGCGACGTGCGCCGCCGCATGCTGCCCGGCAACACCGCCCACGCCGGGTTCTACAACCCCGAGAACGCCGAAACCGCGTCCCTGCGCGAACACATCGCCGCCACCAACATGGCCGAGGCCCGGGCTTTTTTGAGCGCCGGGGGCCAGATCGCCATCCTGGACGCCACCAACGTCTCCCCCAAGCGCCGCGAGACCATCCGGGCCACCTTCCCGGACATGCCCATCCTTTTTATCGAGTGCCGCAACGACGACCCGGCCTTGTTGGATTTCAGCATCGACCGCAAGATTCGCGGCCAGGAATTCGCCCATCTGCCCGAGGCCGAGGCCAAGAAGAGCTTTCGGGAGCGCATCGGCTATTATCGCCACATCCTGCGTTCCCTGACCCCCGAGGACGGCAACGGGGTCATCCTGGATTCCCTGAACAACCGCATCCTGGTGGAGCGCGCCGATTCGCTTTTGCCGTATTACGCCCGCATCCGGGATCTTCTGGTCTCGGACTGGATCAAGAACTTGTTTCTGGCCCGTCACGGCCAGTCCGAGGACAATCTGGCCGGCCGCATCGGCGGCGACACGGATCTGACGGCCACCGGCCGGTCCCAGGCCTGGGCCTTGTCGCGACATTTCATCGGCACCCCGATCCCGTATGTCTTCACCAGCACCAGGCGTCGCACCCAGGAGATGGCCGAGCCCCTGGTCACGGCCCGGCAGTACTGCTCGGTCTTCGCCTTCACGGAATTCGACGAGATCGACGCCGGGCAGTGCGAGGGCATGACCCCGGCCGAGATCAAGCAGACGCGCCCCGAGGTCTATGCCGCCCGCAGCCTGGACAAGTACCGCTATACCTATCCCGGCGGCGAGAGCTACGCGATGTTGGCCGAGCGGGTGGAGCGGGGCCTCAAGAAGGCGTTTTTTTTGAGCGGCAACGCGGAAAACATCCTCATCGTGGGACATCAGGCCGTGAACCGGGTGATCCTGTCCCATTTTCTCTTCCGTCGGGCCGAGGACGTGCCCTACATCTACATCCCCCAGGACCGCTACTTCCACATCGTCTCCACCCACACCAAGAAGCTTTTTGAGCTGAAGAAGTTCTAGGCGCGGCAGCTTCCCCGGCGGCGCTCGTCCCGGGGCAGGCCTGCGGCGGCCGCCGGACGTCTCCTGACGCAATCCCGTGGCGCGGCAGGGCGCCGTCCCTGTCTGCTTCCCGGCTCAGGCCGTGCCGCCCGGGAATCTTCGCGGGGAGGTCGCGCTTTTCAATCGCCCAGGAGCAGGAGCGCGGCCGGAGCGGGCGAGGCGGCGGATTTTTCTCGCAGCGCGCCGGGGATGTACAGCCGGGGATTGGTGTCGGTGGAGATGCAATGGACGGTTATGGTCGCTCCTGCGGCCAGAACCCGGGCCAGGATGGTGGAGACGGAATCGTTCGGGCGGTTCTGGCGAAGGATGGCCCAGGCCCCGGCCACATGCGGCGTGGCCATGGAGGTGCCGTCCCAGGAGGCGTAGCTGGCGTCCGAGGCGCCGGTGGAGGAATAGATGCCCGAACCCGGGGCGAAGATGGTCTGCAGCGTGGGGTGCCAGTTGCTAAATGAGCTTCGCACGTCTTCGGAGGTGGAGGATCCCACCGCGATGGCGCTGGAGATGCAAGCGGGATCGTTGATGAAGGTGCAGCTTTCCTCGTTGCCGGTGGCGATGGCGGTGGCGATGTTGACCGAGCGCAACAGGTCGATGCCTGCTTTGCGGAAATCGCTGTCACAGAACCCGGAATGGACGCCGCCGCCCAGGCTCATGCTGGCGGCGGCGATGCTTACGGTGTTGCGTAGGGAATAGACGTAGTTGAGAGCCGCCAGTTGGTCGCTTTTCCAGGAGCTGATGCTGGTGTCGCCGGTTTTGGAAAAAATCTGGATGGCGATGAGGTTGGCGTCTTTGGCCACCCCGTTTGCCGTGCCGTCGGCCTTGCTTCCCGTGGCGATGCCGGCGCAGTGCGTGCCATGATCGTAGCCGTCGTAGGTGCTGGGGTAGTGGACGGCGCTGCCGGGACCAAAAGCCGAACTGGCGCCGCCGGGGCAGTCGCCGCTCGCGGAATAGCAGGCCTCGATGATATTCTTTCCCGCGAAGAATTCATGCGTGCTCCGGATGCCGGTGTCCAGGACGGCCACGTACCATCCCGCGCCGGTGTACCCACGGGCCCAGGCCACGTCGGCCCCGATCTTGGGCGGCCCCCAGTTGAGGTTGGAACCCTTGGAGGACAGGGCGGCGGGCATGGGCTCGGGAACCGGCGTGGGGGCGTCGATCTCGATGGAACTGACCCGGGGGTCGGCCCGCAGGGCCTCCAGACCCTCGGAGGTGACGGAAAGGGCCACGAACGGCAGGGCGGAATAGGTCCGGGTGACCGTGCAGCTCTCGGCCGGAAGCGACGACAACACGGCGGACATGGACTGGGTGATGGCGGCCGCAAGGGCGGCGTCGGCGCTGAAGGCGGCCCGCCGGTCGGTCTTGGCCTCGTCCGGGGTGACGACCTTGTAGTGCGCCGCCGTTTCGGCCAGAGCGGCGTATTCCTCCACGGCAAAGCCCGCGATGACCCGGGCCCTGCCGTCGGCGGTCAGAGCCTGGGCCGGGATTCCGGAAAAGCGCAGGCTTTTGTCGGCGGCCGGGACGGATGTGGCGGAGACGAGCGTCAGGAAAAGAATCCAGAGGGCGATAGCGATATGTACGTGTCTCTTCATGGCCATCCCCAGGAAAGAATGGGAGGTTGCGAACTGACGGAACATAGAGGTGAAAGACACTATGCGTGATGCGAAAAGAAGAGTCAATGGGAAAAAACGATATTGTTTGACGTGTAGCTAATATGTCACGATGTGGCGACAACATGTGGAAAAAATCATGGCATTGCACATACGCGTGGAAAAAATCATGGCCCATCCTGGCGTCACGGGTGAGATGGATTTCGCACCCCGCTCTCTTCTCTCAAGAGCGTCCTACAGGACGGCCTTGGGGTAGAAGTCCGGGAAATCCGGAGCGGCCGGATCGACCGTGCGGGGGAAGGATTGGCGGCGGCTTGTATTCCCCTGAAACGGCGGGTAAACGTCACCCGACAGGCCAGGGCGCGTGGAGATTTCGGCGGTACGCGGCGTGGAGGCGGCGCACGACATACAAACGCAAGGAGCACCTATGCAGACTGTCCGGGACGTGACATTTCATTTGCTTCGCCGTCTGGGATTGACGACCATCGTGGGCAACCCGGGTTCGACGGAAGAGGCCTTCCTTGCCGACTTCCCCAGTGATTTTGAGTACATACTTGCGCTTCACGAATCGTGCGTCGTGGGCGTCGCCGAAGGCCTGTCCCAAGGCCTGCGCGCCCCCGTGGTGGTCAACGTGCACACCAACGCCGGGCTCGGTAACGCCATGGGCAACCTCATCACCGCCGCCCTGGGCAAGACGCCGCTGATCGTCACCGCCGGGCAGCAGACCCGGGCCATGCTGCTCGGGGAGCCGTTTTTGGCCAACACGGAGGCCGAGGCCCTGCCCAAACCCTGGGTCAAGTGGAGCTATGAGCCGCGCCGCGCCAAGGACGTGCCTGCGGCGTTTATGCGGGCCTATGCCATGGCCGTGCAACCGCCCGCCGGGCCGGTGTTTTTGTCCCTGCCCATGGACGACTGGGACGAGCTCATGGCCGATGTCGACGTTTTTCGAACCGTCGCCATGCGTCAGGCTCCGGACCCGGAGCGTCTGGCCCTGTTTGCGGACCTGATCGGGCGCAGCCAAAACCCGGTGCTGGTCTACGGCGGCGACGTGGCCCGGTGCGGGGCCTGGGAAGAGGGCGTGGCCCTGGCGGAGAAGCTGCACGCCCCGGTCTGGCTGGCCCCCCTGCCGGAGCGGGTTTCCTTTCCCCAGGACCATCCGCTTTACGCCGGTGTTCTGCCCCCGGCCATCGCGCCCCTTGGCGCGGCCCTGGCCGGACACGATCTCGTGGTGGTCATCGGTGCCCCGGTCTTTCGCTATTATCCCTTTGTCCCGGGAAAATACCTGCCTGACGGGGCGCGGCTCCTCCACATCACCGACGACCCGGCCGAGGCGGCCCGGGCCGTGGTCGGCGACAGCCTGCTCGGCGACGCGAAGCTGGTTCTGGCCGCCCTGGCGAGGCATGTTCCGGCCCGTCCGGCCCGCATCTTTATCCCGTCCCGCCCGGCCCAGACGGCCCCGGTCGTTCCCGGCGGCCCCGCCTCGCAAGCCCCCGCCGGGGAAAATGCCCCCATCCCGGCCATGACGGCGCAGCAGGTCTTTGCGGCCATGTCCGAGGCTGTTTTGCCCGACTACCTGGTCGCCTTCGAGGCCCCGTCCTTCATGGCGGCCTTCAGCCAGTCGCCGATCGGGCGTCTGGCCCGTCCGGACAGCTATTACATGACGGCCTCCGGGGGGCTTGGCTGGGCCATGCCCGCCGGGGTGGGGCATGCCCTGGCCGAGCGGCAGACGGGCCGCAACCGGCCGGTCATCGTCATCGTGGGCGACGGCTCGTTCCAGTATGCGGTGCAGTCGATCTGGACGGCCGTGCAACACCGGCTCCACGTCGTCTTTGTCGCGCTCCAAAACGGCTGCTACGGCATCCTGAAATCGTTTGCGGCCCAGATGGGGCTTTCAGGCGTTCCCGGCCTGGACATCCCGGGCATCGACATCGCCGCGCTGGGGAAGGGCTATGGAGCGGACTCGCACCGCTGCGAAACGGCGGACCAGGTCAGGGACCGCTTCGCCGCGGCCCTGGCCGCAGGCGGCGTCACGGTCATCGAGGCGGTCATCGGCGGGAAAGCGGCCTAGTGTCGTCTCTTCGAAACGGGCGTGCCTGAAGGGAAGAACAAGAATGTGGAAAAATGCTTGTTTCCTTAAAATAGGTCGGCGTATTTTGTAAGGGCCGCGACGCCGGGCGTACAGACAGGCCGCCGCCTCATTCCATCTCCAGATAGTCCGTCAGAATCACCTTGGGGCCGAACCCGGGGAAGTTGACCCGGCATTTGTCGCCCTCCAGGCGGGCGATGATCTTGCCGCGGCCGAAGACCTTGTGGCGGCAATAGCCCAGTAGCGAGGGATCGGTTTTGGGATTGGCGGGCTCACAGGCCGGGATGGGGCCTGAAAGCGGGGCGGCTGCCGATCCGGACAGGGGACGCGGCGGGGCGTAGGCCGGGCTGGCGGATTGCGGGACGGGGCGGCCGGACAGGGATTCGCGTACCATGGTGCACAGCGAGGCGGGCAACTCGCGCACGAAAAGGCTGGCCTGAACGGGCGAGCACACCCCGGCCTGACGGTTGTACAGGGTCTCGGGCACGAAAAGCCCCAGATAGTCCCTGGCCCGGGTGCAGGCCACATAGAGCAGGCGGCGCTCCTCCTCCAGATCCTCGTCCCGGGTCAGGGCGTGGCGCGAGGGGAAGCGTTCGTCCACCAGATCGAGCAGAAGCACCGCCGACCATTCCAGGCCCTTCGAGGAATGCACCGTGGACAGGACCAGATGGTCCTCTTTGGCCTTGCGCTTGTCCTCGTCCGGGGACTCGAGCGTCATGTCCGCCAGCAGGGCGTCGAGGGAGGAATAGCCCGAGGCGATCTGCTGCAACTGCTCAAGCCCGGTCAGGCGGCGCGGATAGTCGTCGGGATACTTCTCCATGAGGTACGGGGCGTGGTGGGCGATGACCCGCTCCAGGATGGGGCCGGGCTGGGGCGGCATGGCCCGCAGCGAGTCCAGGAAGGCGAAGAGCTCGGCCAGGTGGGGATGCTTTTTCGTGGCCTTGTCGATGGCCGCCTGATCGCCCAGGCGCACGGCCTCCATGAGCTTGTGCGCCGTCTTGGGGCCGATTTTGGGCACGAACGACAGACAGCGGGTCCAGGCCGCCGGGTCCAGGGGGTTGGCCACCACCCTCGGATAGGCCAGCACGTCTTTGATGTGCGCGGCCTCGGAGAATTTGATGCCGCCGTATTTCTGGAAGGGGATGTTCGCCTTCCCCAGCTCCACCTCCAGGGCATAGGACTGGTATCCGGCCCGAAACAGCACCGCGATCTCGTGCAGCGGCCAGGTCCGGGCCAGTTCCCGAATCTTCACGACGGCCATCCTGGCCTGGGTGATGTCCGAGAAGGGCCGCAGCAGTTCGGGCTTCGGGCCGCCCGTGCGGGTGGAAAAGAGCGTCTTGTCGTATTTCTCGCCCGCATTTTGCAGGATGGCGTTGGTGAGCTCCAAAATGGGCTGGGTGGAGCGGTAGTTCTGCTCCAGCTTGATGATCGCCGTGCCGGGGAAGATGCGCGGGAAGGCCAGGATGTTGTCCACCGTGGCCCCCCGGAAGGCGTAGATGGACTGGGCGTCGTCGCCGACGGCCATGACGTTGCCCGTGTGCGGGGCCAAAAGGGTGATCAGCCGGGCCTGGACCCGGTTGGTGTCCTGGTATTCGTCCACCATGATGTGGGTGAACCGCTGGCGGTAGAACTCCCGCACGTCCTCGTGCTCGACCAGGAGGCGTTCCAGAAGAAACAGCAGGTCGTCGTAGTCCATCAGATGATGCGCGGCCTTGGCGGCGGCATAGCCGTCGGCCATGCGCTCCAGGTCGTCGGCATGGGGCAGGAGGTGGAAGGACTCCCGGGAAATGATGTCCGCCACCCGGCATTCCTTGTTGCGGGACTTGCCGATGAGCTCCGCCACATGGGATTTTTTCGGGAAGCTCTTGTCGCCCTTGCCCAGCCCCAGGTCGTCCTTGACCCGGCCGATGAGCTCGTCGGCGTCGGCCCGGTCGATGACCGTGAACCCCTGGGGATAGCCCAGGGCTTGATGGTGGCGGCGCAGGGCGGCGTAGGCGAAGGCGTGGAAGGTGCCGCCGCAGACCCCGGGCAGGATGTCGCCGCCGTGCCCCAGCAGCATGGCCGCCCGGGAGAGCATTTCCTGGGAGGCCTTGCGGGTGAACGTCAGAAGCAGGATGGAGGCCGGGTCCACGCCCTGCTGCACCAGCCGCGCCAGCCGGTAGACGATGGTCCGGGTCTTGCCGGACCCGGCCCCGGCGATGACCAGAAGCGGGCCGCCTGCGGCCGTGACGGCCTGATATTGGGCGGGATTTAGGTCGTTTTCAAAGTCCATGCCGGGGTGTCGTCCGTTGGCGTGACGCCGAAAAAGGTCAGAATCTCCCGGCCCGCGTCGCGCAGTCGCGCCGGAGCGGCGCCGGTTGAATCGTAAAAGAAGCCGCCGTGGGCGGCGTGACAGCCGAAACGGCCGAAGCGGCCGAAAAGCGCGGTGCGGTCGAACTTTCCCGTCAGACAATAGCCCGGCCGGGCCACGCACACCAGGTCCGGGGCCCGGCGCAGCATGGGGCCGTCATAGATGTCCTCGGCCCGGTGCACGGCCTCCATGACCGGCTGGCCCTCGAAGGTCAGCTCCATGAGGTCGCCGCGCAGGCGTTCGCGCAGATCGCGGGCGGCGTGCTCGTGCAGGACGCCCCGGGCGAAGCGTTCCTTGGCGTGCAGGTAGATGCGGCCCGGGTCCAGGGCGAAGGCCGCGCTGCCGTGGGCCACCACGCGGCTGTCCCATTCGTGGGCCGGATGGTCCTTAAGGGACAAAAGCCCCTGCTGCGCCAGCCAGACATTGAGGTCGATCTCGGTGCGAAGCTCCGCGAACCCGTGGTCGGCCAGGACCATGAGCCGCTTGGGCTCGGGCAGGGAGTCGTACATGTCCAGGTACTTGCCGATGAGCCGGTCCCAGCGCGTAAGCAGCTCCAAAAACGGCCCGAACAGCGGATGTCCCGGATCGGCCAGGGCCGGATAAAAAAAATGCAGGATGCGGTCGGTCTCGGTCAGCACCAGCACGAAGAGATCGAAGTCGTGGCCGGAAAAAAGCAGATCCAGGGCGGTCTCGCGGCTTTTAAGGGTGATGGCCAGCTGGGCCAGGAGATAGTCCGGGTCGGCCGCGCCCCGGGTGGTGTCGGCCTCGATCAGGTAGTCGGTCTTGGCGAGAAGCTCGGCCAACTCCGGCGGATAGGCGGCCCGGGATAAAAGCGGGGCCACGAATCCGGCCACCAGGGCCCCGCGCAAGGGCCGGGCCGGATAGGCGGCCGGGAGGTTTATGACCTTGGAGGTCAGGCCGCGCGCGCCCAGGCGGTCGAAGATGGTGGGGCAGGCCACGGCCGTGGCGTCGACCATGGACAGGGCGTAGCTGACGGGATCGATCTCGGTGAAGGCGAAGATGCCGTGGTTGCCTGGCCCGGCGGCGGTAAAAAACGAGGTCCAGTTGACCGGGGAGAGTTCGGGCAACTCGGCGTCGATGTCGCGGGCGTTTGGGCTCTGGCACAGGGAGGCCAGGGCGGGGAGCCTGCCTGTGGCGGCCAGATCCCGGGCCAGGGTCAGGGGCAGCCCGTCGAGCCCGAGAACCAGGAAACGGGGTCGGGTGCGCATGGGGGCGGTCTATAGCAAAGGCGGGAGGGAAAGGCCATGGGCCGGGCGGCCTGAGCTTTGGGCTTGGCGGCCGGAGCTTGAGATAGGGCGGCCGGAGCTTTGGGCCGGGCGGACGGCGTGTCGCCTGAAATCGGCCGGTGGCCACACCGTATTTGGCAGCCGCCTTATCCTGCGATTCCCTGACGCCGATTCCCCGCCGCGCCTGACGTACCCTGCCAGGGGCCGTTTCCGGCGTTGACGAAGGCTTGGGCGACCGGCTAGAAGTGACGCCGGGCCCGGATGGCGGAACTGGTAGACGCCAGGGACTTAAAATCCCTTGTCCTTCGGGGCGTGCCGGTTCGATTCCGGCTCCGGGCACCAATGATTTTAATGGGTTACAGCGAATGCTGTGGCCCATTTTTGTTTTCCATTGAAGTGCAGCCCCACTCTAGCCCCACTCTCGTTTTCGTCTATTGGTTAGCATCGTTTCGTGCGGCCGCACAAGCGGCCGCGACCGATGAAGGGGCCACGCCTTCCGGGTCAATGGTGAATGTGCCATGAACGAAGTCCTTCAGCTTGAAACGCTGGCCGGTATCTATCCCAAGCTGCGCCGACTGGAGTTTGCCAGGCGCGCCTGTGGCGAGGCCCCGGCCCCGCCGTCAAACAAGCCGCGCACGCCGGAAAAGGCGGAACTGCTCCGCAGGCGCCGCTATGCCATTTTATTTCGGCGCAACTTGAAGCAGACGGTGATAGACGGCAAGCCCGTTCTCATCGTCACTCTCTGATGGGCAGCCATGTCGAAAGAGAAAGATATGCTTCGTGCGCTCTCCCATGTATCCTTTTGAATGAGATGTGGAGAATGCATTTTTGCCGTTGCTCGGAAGCAGCGAGAAAACCATCCTCCGCGCCAGTCGGATTGCCTGAGGGTTCCTTTTGGATTCAGGACCGTTGCGCCATTCTTCTTTGCGAAATCATAAATACGTGTGTTGCTGGATGGTTCCTGCGCCGCATGGACCGGCGCGGCGCCAGCGCGGGGAGAACGGTTCTCATTGGAGGCCTTCGCATCAGCCCGAAAAGTGATCGACTGGAAAAAGGGTATGGAGAATTTCTGTTGACACTTTCAGGCATCGGAATTATATTAGCTCATTCAATTCATTCAACGAGCATGCTATTTTTGGATCTTGGGCTTTCATCTGTTCAGCTCCAAGCGATGCGAAAAAAGAGTGCCCAAAAAAATGGAGCTAAAGCCCATGTCTAAGAAACTTTATGTCGGAAATCTTTCCTTCAATTCCACCGAAGACGACATCCGTACCCAGTTCGCCACCTTTGGCGAAGTCATCAGCGTCAGCCTCATCAGCGACCGGGAAACCGGCCGTCTGCGCGGCTTCGGCTTTGTCGAGATGGACGATGAAGGCGCCCGGGCCGCTATCCAGGGAATGGATGGCAAGGAGTTCGGCGGCCGCAATCTGAAGGTGAACGAAGCCGAGGAGAAGCCCCGCTCCGGTGGCGGCGGCAGAGGGAAAGAGCGCTGGTAGGCTCGATACCCGCTCCGAGCGTATCCCGTTAAACGCCAAGGGTCAGGACACACGTCCTGGCCCTTTTTGTATTGGTGCGCCCGGCAGGGCGCATCCCCTGGAACGCCTGCCGTTTTGGTCTGTTTTTCATGTGGCTCTGGCTTGTGATCCGAAAAAAAGAAAAGCCCCGGCCGTGGCCGGGGCGTGATCGGGCGTAGGAGCGCTGCGCCGGGCAAGCGCGTCTGTCGGGACGATGGCCGGGACGATGGCCTGGGCGGCGGTCAGGATGGTCGTCCCCTCGACCGCCGTCCGGCGGGATGCGGCTATTCGGCCGCCAGCACGAAGGAGCCGGTCCGGCCGTCGGGGTTCATGGCGATCCTCGAGACGAAGACGTCTTTCTGCTCGATCTCCCCGGAGGGCAGGATGCGGATTTCGCCCAGCGGCGTCAGGAACGGGCCGCTGCGCAGGGCGGCGTTGACCGCCTGGCGCAGGGCGGCAAGCTCGAATTCCCCGGCCTTTTTGCCGGATTCCTTCTCGACCCTGGCCACGGCCTCGGCGATGACCTGGACCGCCGCATAGGCCTGGGCCGAAAACTGGCCCGGGATTTTGTGATAGGCCGCCTGGAAGTCGCGCACGAACTCCTGGTTGACCGGGTTTGCGGCCACGGCGTCGGGACTGTAGGCCTGGGCCACCAGGATGCCGTCGCACTGGGCGCCGCACACCGGGAAGATGTTGGTGGAGTTGAGGCCGTTGCCGCCCACGATGAGCCCCGCAAAGCCCTTCTGGCGCAACTGCTTGACGAGGGCGCCCGCGTCGGCGACCAATCCGGAGATGATGGCCAGATCGGCCCTGGCCTCGAGCACGGCCGCGATCTGGGCGGCGAAATCCGTGTCCGTGGTCTGGAATTTTTCCACGGCCACGGTGGTCAGCCCCAGATTTTTGACGGCCTCCTGGAAGGTGGCGGTCTCGGAGGCGGAATAGGCGTCGTTGTGGGCGAAAAGCACGGCCACGCGGGCGATGGCCGGGTTGATGCGCTGGGCTTGCCTAACCGAATGGGGGGCCACCTGGGACATGGGCGCGGAGACGCGGCTCACGAAGGGCCCGATTTCAGGGATGCCCGCCGCCGTGTTGGAGGGGGCCACGACCGGGGTCTTGGCCTGGTCGGCCAGGGGATCGGCAGCGAAGGCCTGCTGGGACAGGGTGGGGCCGACGATGGCCACGACCTTGTCCGTATCGAGCAGGGCGCCAAAGGCCTTGACGGCTCCGGCCTCGTCGCCGCCGGTATCCCGGAAGATCAGGGAGATTGCGGTTTCGTGCGCCCCCCGGGCGGCGCTTAGGCGCGCCTGGGCGATGTTCGCCCCGTCCACCTGTTCCAGGCCGAACAGGGCGGCGTTGCTGGTCTGGGCCACGGCCAGGCCGATGGGGATGGGCGTGGCCGCCTTTTCAGCCTTCGCCGGGACGGCGGCGGAGAGGATCAGGGCCAGGGCCAGGACGGGCATGAGACGCAGCATGGAGTCTCCAGGGATGTGGCCGCAAGGAGATGCGGCCTCGGCCAGAACGTGGCCGGGTTGTCGTGAGGACCGGTAGGCCGCCCCGAAGCGCAGGGGGCGACGCCGCTACGTATTTTCGCGATCTTTCGCGTGGGCCGGGAGGCGCTGCTCCATGGGCAGGAAGTCGCGCTGCTTCGGGCCGGTATAGATCTGGCGCGGCCGGTGCAGGCGGATGGCCGGGTCGCGGTATTCCTCGAACCAGTGGGCGATCCAGCCGGGCATGCGGCCGATGGCGAACATCACCGGGAACATGTTCACGGGGATGCCCAGGGCGCGCAAAATGATGCCCGAATAGAAATCCACGTTGGGATACAGCCGCCGTTCCTGGAAGTAGTCGTCGGCCAGGGCCGCGTCCTCCAGTTCCTGGGCGATGTCCAGAAGCGGATCGGTGATGCCGGTGCTTACGAGCAGGTTGTGGGCGGCCTTTTTGAGCACCCGGGCCCGGGGGTCGAAGTTGCGGTAGACCCGGTGCCCGAACCCCATGAGTCGGCATTCCTTCTGCTTCACGCGCTCCAGGAACTCCGAAACCCCGTATTGGCCCTGGCGGATGTTCTCGAGCATCTCGATGACCGCCGCGTTGGCCCCGCCGTGCAGCCGTCCCCACAGGGCGCAGATGCCCGACGACACCGAGGCGAAGAGGTTGGCCTGGGTGGACCCCACCATGCGCACCGTGGAGCACGAGCAGTTCTGCTCGTGGTCGGCGTGGACGATGAGAAACAGGGACAGGGCGCTGACGGCCTGGGGCAGGGGCTCGAAGGGCCGGTTGGGCATGGAGAACATCATGTGCAGGAAGTTGCGGCAGTAGCTTAGGTCCGGGTTGGGATACATAAACGGCAGCCCCCGGGACTTGCGATAGCTGAAGGCCGCGATGGTGCGCACCTTGCTCACCAGCTTGGCCGCAGCCAGCCGGAATTCATGCAGGTTCAGGATTTCCAAAAGCTCCGGGTGGTAGCTGCCCAGGGAATTGATGACCGCCGAGAGGATGGCCATGGGCTCGCCGTTGGGCGGAAAGCCGTCGAAGTGGTGCAAAAGATCCTCGTGCAAAAGCTCATGCTCGGACAAAAGCGCCCGAAAGGCCGTGCGCTCCTCGGTGGTGGGCAGTTCCCCGAAGATGAGCAGCATGGCCGTTTCGATGAACGAACTTTTCTCGGCCAACTGTTCGATGGGATAGCCCCGGTGGCGCAGGATGCCGCGTTCCCCGTCCACGAAGGTGATGGAGCTTTTGCAGGAACCGGTGTTGGCGTACCCGGGGTCGTAGGCCACGTATCCGGTGAGCCGACGCAGATCGGTGACGTCGATGCCGATTTCGCCCTCGCTGCCCACATGCACGGGCAATTCGAAGGATCTGCCCCCGATGGTCAGGGTTGCGGTCTTGGCCTGGCCCATGCGAACCTCCTGTGAAACGGCTGCCGGTCGGCGACCGGCCCGGCATCGGGCCGACCCGCTCCATACGCCGAAATCCCGCGCCGGGGATGGCAAAAAATGATGGCGTGTTCCGTGATATCCTTAAAAAACGGGGTGGCGTTTTTCAAAGGGCGCACCAGGCGCGTGACGGACAAAAGGCCGGAAAGGCGTAACCCTTCAGGCCTGGAGGCGACCATATCCAATTTCCTCCCGCCTGTCTTCCCCTCCGGGGGCGGCCTTGCGCCTCACGGCGCAATTCGGCTGGAAGGGCGCGCCGTTTACTTCCTGCGGGCATTGTTTTATTTCATGGCAAGGGATACTGGCATGTGCTCATGCATCGGCCGCGTACGACCGCTTTTGCCTGCCTCTCCCGTCCGGACTCGACAATGATGCGAAGTGTTGCAGCTGTGCAGCCTTATGTCGGCAAGCCCGCAGCCCAAGGAATTTTCAAGGACGACACATGCCCCGGGATCGTGAACATGACCCTGTGACCCCCGTTTTGGGGTTTTTTTCCCGTGCCGTCGGCCTGGCGATCCTGGTTTCGTGGCTGGGGCTGTGTCCGGGAGGGACGCCGACCGTCTGGGCCACTGCCGCCACCGCCATCCCGGACATGGCGGCGGACATTGTCCAGGGCGGCCCTCGGCCCGCAGCCCCGGCGGACAGCCCCCGGCCCGGTCCTGCGGGGGGCGACGGCAGCGGGGCGATGCCGTTGATCGGCGACGATATGTCCGTGATCATGGACTTCGACAATGTGGACATCCGGGTTTTCATCAAATTCATCAGCGATCTGACCGGAAAGAATTTTGTGGTGGGGGACGACGTGCGGGGCAACGTGACCGTCATCTCCCCCAAAAGCATGGGCCCGGACGAGGCCTTTGCCGTCTTCGAGTCGGTTCTTGAGGTCAACGGCTTCACCATCGTACCCTCCGGCGGCGTGCTCAAAGTGGTGTCCTCCAAGTCCGGCCGGACCATGAATACGGCCCAGCCCCGGGGGGGCGCCATGAGCGGCGACCGCCTGATCACCCAGATCCTGCCGCTGAAATACGTCCAGGCCGCAGAGATCAAGGCCGTTTTGGCCCCCATGGTCTCGCCGGACGGCCTTTTGGCCGAATACCAGTCCACGGACACCCTGATCCTCATCGATTACGCCGCCAACGTCCGTCGCCTGCAGGACATCGTGGCCCAGATGGACGTCCCCCACGCCCGGGTCACGGTGTTTCCCCTGCGCCACGCCTCGGCGGCCAAGCTGGCCGAGCGCCTGAGCAAACTGTGGGCTAGTCGCGGAGGGGGGAAGGAAGGCGGCGGCCGTGGCCCCTCCGTGGTGCCTGACGAACGCAGCAACAGCATCGCCGTCATGGCTGGGCCGGAGGAAACCGCACAGATCGCCAGGGTCATCCGCGAACTCGACGAACCCCAGCGCCGCGATCAGGGCAACGTCAAGGTCTACGCCCTGCAAAACGCCAATGCCGAGGAACTGGCCAAGGTCTTAAACGAGCTGGCCGGACGTGTGACGGCCAGTTCGGAAAAGTCCGAGGACGGGTCGCAAAAGGCCAAGGCCACGGCCGAGGGGGTGCGCATCGTGGCCGACAAGGGCACCAACAGCATCCTGGTCACGGCCTCTTCCGAGGACATTGTCTTTTTCGACGACCTCATCGCCAAGCTCGACGTGCCCCGGCAGCAGGTTTTCGTGGAGGCGGTGATCATGGAGGTGTCCACGGATCGGACCCTAAGCTACGGCGTGAACTGGGCCGCCGCCGGCAAGGTCAACGTGGGCGACAGCTCGGATGGCGGACTCGTGGTAGGGGGATACCAGCCCGACGGGGCCATCGATTCCTTCGCAGATGACGCCCTGACCCTGCCCACCGGGTTTTCCGTGGGCATGGTCACCTTCCCGGTCACCATCGGCGAGGTGACCTATTCCAACATCCAGGCCCTGATCACGGCCTCCAAGGTGGACAACAAGGTCAACATCATCGCCACGCCCCAGCTCATGACCCTGGACAACGAGGAGGCCACCATCGTGGTGGCCGAGAACCGCCCCTTCCTGACCTCCACCCAGACCGGAACCAACGAACTGGACCGCACCGTCCAGCAATTCGAGTACAAGGATGTGGGCACCACCCTGAAGGTCACCCCCCAGATCAACAAGGGCGAGACCGTGCGCCTGAAAATCAAGCAGGAAACCAGCCGGGTGGACGCCCAGGAGACGGCCGAGACCGGCGTGCTTCAGCCGACCACCCGCAAACGCTCCACCGAGACCACGGTCCTGGTCAAAAACACCCAGACCATCGTCATCTCCGGGCTGATCGGCGAAAAGGCCTCGGACGGGGAGAACAAGGTGCCGATCCTGGGGGACATCCCGGTCCTGGGCTGGCTCTTCAAGCGCAAATCCACGGCCTCGGAAAAAACCAATCTTTTGGTGTTCATCACCCCGCGCATTTCCTCGGCGTCAGGCGCGATCAACGCCCTGTACCGGGAAAAAAGCGAACAAATGGAACAGACCGTCAGGGATTTCAACGAAGACGTCGGCAAAACGCCCTCGGCGGACGCCCCCCGGGCCACCCCTCCCGGTCGCAAGGCCTTTGACAACGAAATCGACCCAATTCAAAAGCCGCTCATGTCCTACGGCCCCGCCCTGGACAATTGACGCCCGGGATTTTTCCCGCCATGTCCATACAGACGCCGCTCCCACCACCCCAGATTTTCCCCGCCTCGGCGGCGTCGGCCGTGCCGGGCGGCGGCCCGGGAGGCGTCCCCGGCTTTTGGGACGGCGTGCTGGGCGCCGCCGGGCTTGCGGAGACGGATGCCGTCCAGGCCCTTGCCGCCTGGCGGGAGGCGCCCGGAGACGAATCCCCTGCCGTGGTTTGCGTCGCCAAGGGGCTGGTGGACGAAGAGGAGTTGCTTTCGGCCCTGGCGGTCGCTGCCGGGCTCGACGTCTGGCTGCGCATCCCGGCCGAGGCCCTGGACCCCGAACTGGTGCGCGGGTTGCCCATCGCCTATCTCAAGCGCAACCTGGCCCTGCCCCTGCGGCAGGCGGAGCAGGGGGCGGTCCTGGCCATGTTCGATCCCACCCGGGTGGAGGCGGCCGACGAGATCCGGCGGGTTCTGGGGCTTGTCCGGCTGCCTGTGGTTCTGGCCCCCCAGGCGGAGATCCTGACCGCCATCGGCCGCACCTACGGCCAGGCCGACGAGTCGTCGGACACCATCATCCGCGACGTGGACCAGGGACTCGCCGACCGGTTTTTTGCGGGCATCGAGGACGTTTCGGGCGGGGATCTGCTGGAGGAGACCAGCGAGGCCCCCATCATCAAGCTGGTGAACATGATCATCGCCAAGGCGGTGAAAAGCCGGGCCAGCGACATTCACGTGGAGCCCTATTCCGATGAGCTCAAGGTCCGCTACCGCCTCGACGGCGTGCTGCACAACGTCCATTCCCTGCCGCGCAAGCTCCACGCCGCCGTGCTCTCGCGCATCAAGGTCATGGCCCGCCTGGACATTGCGGAAAAGCGCCTGCCCCAGGACGGGCGCATGGAGATCAAGCTGGGTGACCGCTCGGTGGACATCCGCGTCTCGCTGATCCCCACCTCGGACGGCGAGCGGGCGGTGCTGCGGCTTTTGGAAAAGCAGTCCCGGGTGCTGGGGCTTGAGGATCTGGGCTTCGGCCCTGGGGCCCTGGCCGACATGCGGCGTCTGGTCTCTTTCTCCCACGGCATGATCCTTCTGACCGGCCCCACGGGCAGCGGCAAGACCACCACCCTGTATGCGGCCTTAAACTCCATCAATTCTCCGGACAAAAACATCCTGACCATCGAAGACCCTGTGGAATACCGCCTGCCCGGGGTGGGGCAGATGCAGGTCAACCCCAAAATCGACCTGGATTTCGCCGCAGGACTGCGTTCCCTGGTGCGTCAGGATCCGGACGTGATCATGATTGGGGAGGTGCGTGACCGGGAGACGGCGGATATAGCCGTACAGGCGTCCCTGACCGGACATTTGGTCTTTTCGACGCTGCATACCAACGACGCCCCGACGGGCGTGGCCAGGCTTCTGGATATGGGGGTCGAGTCGTTTAGGCTGGCGTCCTGCCTGCGGGCCATCATCGCCCAACGCCTGGTGCGCGTGCTGTGCCCGGAGTGCAAGTCGGCCCGGATGCCCAGCGACGAGGAACTGGCCGAGATGCGTCTGACCCGGGAGCAGGCCCCGGGGACCATCTGCTCCCCCGCGGGCTGCGAACTCTGTCTGGGAACGGGCTACCGGGGCCGCACGGCCATCCACGAGATCCTGCTGTTAAGCGAGGCCGTGCAGGAGATGATCCTGACGACCTCCGACGCCAACCGGCTGCGGCATCTGGCCGTGACCGAGGGCATGACCACCCTGCGCGAGGCGGGCATCGCCAAGGTGCTGGCCGGGATCACCACCCTGGCCGAGGTGCGCCGGGCCACCCTGGTGTGAACCCGGGGGCCGCGACGCCGAACGCACCGGTTATTGCTGCCCCGCAGCCGTCTGGTCTGCCGCTGCCCGGGCGGCTTCGAGTTCGCGCTTGGTCATGCCTTTCCCGCCGTCCTGGTCGGGCGGCATGACTTCTTCATCCAGGGGGTCGGCATTCTGGTTCGCGGCGGCCACGGCAGCCTCGAATTCGCGCCGGGTCATGCCCTTGCCTGACCCTTCGTCCGGCGGGATGACCTCCATGTCCAGGGGATCGACGTTCTGGTTTGCGGCGGCCACGGCGGCTTCGTATTCTCGCCTGGTCATGCCCTTGCCGCCCTCTTCGTCCGGCGGGATGACCTCCATGTCCATGGGATCGATGTTTTGGTTGGCGGCGGCCCTGGCGGCCTCGAATTCGCGTCTGGTCATGCCCTTGCCCCCGTTTCCGTCGGGGGGGATGATTTCCTCGTCCATGGGATCGACGGGAGCGGCGGGCCGTTTGGCCAGTGCCTCCTCTCCGGTAAGTTCAGCCGGTTGACTCCCGCCATCGGCCTGCCCGGGCTTTTTCGCCTGGGGGGGGGCGCCCACGGGACGCAAGGTGATGGTCTTTCCCGGGGCGTCCAACATGAGCGCGTAATTGTTCAGGGAGAGTTTCTGGGCCAACCGCCTGACGGCCGCCTCCGCATCGATTCGGGAAAGCCTCAGGGTCAGGGGCGTGTCCAGGAATTTTTCGTCGATGACCACGGTAAATCCGGTCTGCTCGTGGATCTTCGTTAAAATATCGGCCAGGCGCATGGCCTTGGCGTCAATGGTCACGAGCCGGGCCGGGGCCGTCTCCGTTGCGCTTGCGCCTGGGGCGGCGGCCCGGGACGGTCCGGGGATGGCCCCGAGACACGCCAGGCTCAGGGCGGAAAGCAGGACAAAGCGTCGAAGCGAGGTGTATGCGGCCATGAGCGTCTCGTGGTGCGCCCGGGGGCGGCTTGTCCGGATCAACCGGGTTTCTTCGGGGTGTTTTGCGGCGGCGCGGGCTGGCGGGGCGCCCTGGGCGCGCGGTCTCCGCCCTTGAAGGGCATGACGAGCACAGCGGCTGTCCCATTTTCCTCTATAACGACCTTATGGCGTAGAATACGCTTTATCAAGATTTTTCCCACCAAGTCCCCTTCATGGAAAATATCCTGCTTGCCGGTCTTTTTGTCGATGATGACGGCCATGTTGTCAAAACCGTCAGGGCGGATCATGGTCCCGGCCAGGGCGATGCCCACGTTTTGCGAGGCCAGGGGAAGACCCTCGGCGGAAATCGGACCGGATTCCGGGGGGGCTGCGGCGTCTTTGCGGGAATGAAACAGACTGTCCCGGGGGGCGGTGTCGTCGTCGGAGGCCTTGGAGGCGTTGTGTCGCCCGGGGGCCGAAGCCGGGAGCACGGGATCGGCCAGCCCCAGGCGATAGGTCGCGTAGGACACCACGACGTTCGTGCCGAAGTGTGCGATAACGGCGCATATCGAAAGCGCCATGCCCCATGTCAGGGCTTTGCGGGCCAGGATGTGGCGTCGGGACAAGAGCGGGGACTCCAGGGCGCGTGGCGCGCCGGGTATTTTTTCGGGCGATGGTGGAGATTATCCCAAGCGGATGCCGTCGGCAACCGTCCCGGTCCGTACGCTGTGGCGGCCCACTGGTGCGTTTCCCCAAAATCGTTGACGCCCTGTCGTTTCAGGGGCATTGTCGGGTCATGTAGGCAAGTGCCGTCCTGACGTGTTTGAATGGCGCGTACGGTGTGAACCGCATGGAATGCAGAAGACCCTGCCGTCCCGGCGGGCGGGGAGCACATCGCGCGAGATGGGCGGATACAATGTAGCTGCCATTTGAATGAAACAGATGGGGACGGATGTCATGCAATGCGGCGCATGGATATTATCAGGCCTGCCCGGAGAGCGGCGGCCTGCGGCGGCGGCCCGCAACGGCTCGTTTCGCCTTGGGCCGTCGCAGGTCGCCGCAGCCCGCCATGCCCGGACACAGAAAAAAAAAGGGACGCGTCCTTCTGGTCGCGTCCCTGAGAAAATCCTGGTCGGGATGAGTGGATTCGAACCACCGGCCTCTGCGTCCCGAACGCAGCGCTCTAGCCAAGCTGAGCCACATCCCGACAAATGGAAGACCGACTACCTACACAACCCACACGGACTTGGCAAGAAGTTTCGTCGAGGTTGTTTTTCCGGACCAAGTCCCGTAAAAGCGGCAGGTCTCGCTCTGGGCGGCGTGAGGCGGTCTGGCACGCTGCGGGTTCCCGTTTCGGCCCGTTTCGTGTGCCGCCCGCCCCTGGAAGAACCGGTCCCGGAACGCCCGGGACCGGGTGGACGACCACCTTTTTTCCGGACTTCGTCCGGGCAGGCTTTTTTTGGAAACGACAAGGAGTGATCGGTGATACACGTCGTTGTGGTCGATGATTCCGCATTCATGCGCAAGGCCATAAGCACCATGCTGGAGAAGGATCCGGACATCAAGGTCGTGGCCACGGGTCGCGACGGCGAGGAGGGTCTGGAACTGGTCAGGAAATTCAATCCGGACGTGGTCACCCTGGATATCGAGATGCCCCGCATGGATGGGATCACGGCGCTTCGGCATATCATGATGGAGATGCCGCGCCCGGTGCTCATGGTCAGCTCCCTGACCGTGGAGGGAGCCGAGGCCACGCTCAAGGCCATGGAGCTAGGGGCCGTGGATTTTATTCCCAAGCAGCTCTCCAAGGTTTCCCTGGACATCGTCAAGATCGAGGACGATCTGCGGGCCAAGGTCAAACTCATCGCCAAACGCAAGGTGCGCCCGCCGTCCCTGGTCAGGTCCGTGGCCTCCCAGGTGTCCGCACTGACCCGTCAGATGGCCTCGGAGCGGGGGGAACGTCCGGCCGCCGAACGTCGGCCGGTTCGGGTCAGCGGTCCCCAGTTGCACGACGTGGTGGCCATCGGCGTATCCACGGGAGGCCCTCCGGCGGTGCAGAAGGTGCTTTCCCGGCTGCCCAAGGATTTCCCGGCGGGCATCGTCATCGCCCAACACATGCCTGCGGCCTTTACCGGTCCCTTCGCCAAGCGCCTGGACGGGGTGTGCGCCATCACCGTCAAGGAGGCCGAGCACGGGGAGCGGCTGGTCCCCGGGGTGGCCTACGTATCCCCCGGCGGTCGGCATCTGCGCATCGACCAGAAGATCAGCCGCATCGATCTGTCCATCTCCGACGAACCCCGGGAGGCCCTGTACAAGCCATCGGCCAACGTGATGATCGAGTCCGTGGCCCAGGGCGTGGGACGCCGGGGGCTCGGGGTCATTTTGACCGGCATGGGCAGCGACGGCATGGAGGGGATACGGGCCCTCAAACAGAAGGGCGGCCGGACCCTGGCCCAAAGCGACGCCACCTGCGTGGTGTATGGCATGCCCAAAGCCGTGGTGGACGCCGGGCTTGCCGATGAGATCGTGGATATTGACGACATGGGCGACGCCATCATCACCAACCTCTACAAATAGCCTGGCGTCGACCCCGGGGACCGGGGACGGCGCGTAAGCGAGGATGGCATGACGGACTGCAAACGGATCGCTTTGAAGTTGTCGGTCGAGGACATCGACGCCTTGCGCGAGGCGGCCTACGAGGCCGGAGAGCGGGGGTGCCTGGAGGCTGTGCCGCAGTTGGCCAGGCTCCTGGCGTCCGAGAGCCTGGGGGTGCAGGAGGCGGCGGACATGGCCCTGCGCCGGATCGGCGGCAAGGAGGTGGTGACTGCCGTTTTGCCGCTTTTGCGATCCGACGACGCCCCTGTGCGCAACCTGTCCATGGACATCCTGCGCCAGGTGGGCGGGGATGATTTCACCTCCCTGGTGGGGCTTTTGCACGACCCGGATCCCGACATCCGCATTTTCGGTTCGGACATCCTGGGCTCCACGGGCAACAAGCTGGCCGTGTCCCCCCTGTGCGACGCCCTGCTCAAGGATCCCGAGGTCAACGTGCGCTACCAGGCCGCCGTGAGCCTGGGGGAGTTGGCCCACGCCTCGGCCGCCAAGTGCCTGGGCAAGGCCATGGAGGACGACGAGTGGGTCCAGTTCGCGGTCATCGAGGCCCTTTCCAAGATCCGCGACGGCTCCTCGGTGAACGCCCTGGTCAAGGCCCTGGACAAAAGCTCGGATCTGGTGGCCTCCATGATCGTGGAGGCCCTGGGTGAGATCGGCAACGTCAAGGCCGTGGCCATGCTGATTCGGCGCATGGATGCCTCCCCGGCGGTTTTGCGCAACAAGATCGTCAAGGCCGTGCTGCACATTCTGGGCGGCAAATCCCTGACGCTTCTGCCCGCCAAGGACCGGGGCAAGTTTCGCGACTACCTTTTGGCCGCCCTGTCCGACGACGACACGGAGATTCAGGACGCGGCCATCCGGGGCCTGATGTTTATGGGCGACGACGCGGCCTCGGGGGAGATTTTGCGGCTTGCGGCGCAGATGGATCCGGATGCCGATTCCGAGCGCCTGGAGGCGGCGGTCGCCGCCCTGGCCGCCATCGGGCTCACGCCCAGCCTGCGGGCAGGTCTGGCCCACGCCGAACCGGCCGGGCGGCGCCTCGC
>NZ_JAZHDB010000092.1:0-22094 GCF_036584575.1 Desulfolutivibrio sp. | reverse complement strand
ATGGCCGCGCGCGAGGCCTCGGGCGAGGCCGCGCCGCCCACCATGGCCTGCATTTCGGGCGGAAAATACACCGTCACGTTGCGGTGGGCGAAGTCGATGTTGTTCTCCAGGAAGGCCTCCTGCACCCGGCGGTAGAGTTCCTTCTGCACCAGGAACTGATGCCCCGGGATGGTCCGGAACTTGATGCGCAGGATCATGGCCGAGTCCTCCATCTTGCGCACGCCCATGGACTTGATGTCGCTTAACATCCCGGGCCGCAGCTCCTCGTTGCCCATGATCTCCTTGTTGATGCGCTTGATGATCTTTCGGATCTTGTCGATGTCGGCGTCGTATTTGACCCGGAAATCCAGCTTGGACACGATGTAGTCGCGGCTGAAGTTCTGGATGATCTTGAGCCCGCCGTAGGGGATGGTGAAGACCATGCCGCGCGGATGCCGCAGCTTCATGGAGCGAAGCGAAATCTGCTCCACCGTGCCCTTGGCCGTTCCGGCCTCCACGTAGTCCCCCACCCGGAAGGCGTCGTCGATCAGGAAAAAGACGCCGGAGATGATGTCCTTGACCAGGGTCTGGGCCCCGAAGCCGATGGCCAGGCCGACCACCCCGGCCCCGGCGACAAGCGGGGCAATGTCCACCCCAAGCGACGACAGGACCACCAGGGTTCCCATGACCACGATGACGCACAGGAGGAACTTGCGCAGGAGCATGAGCAACGTGGCGCTGCGCGAGCCGCCCGCGCCGCCGCCCTCCTCCAATTCTTCGCCGCCAAGCGACATCTCCTCGCGAAGTTTGCGGTCGATCCGGATGCGGATGATCTCCCACATGACCAGCCCGGCCACGACCACCAGCAGGATGCTGGCCACGTTTCGGGCCAACAGCCAGCCCAGGGGAACCTCCACGCCCCACAGCCGGAGCATGACGAAGGCCGGAAACACGATCAACGCCGCACGCACGGTCTTTTTGATCAGCGGGATGTACTGGCTCAGGGTCTTTTTCCCCGGCTCGCCGGATGTGGCGGCCGGGCCGTCCGGCGGGACGGCGGCCGAGGCGTCGCCGGAGGAGATGGGGATGATCTGTTGGTCCTCGCCGGCCGCCATGGCCAGGATGCGGCGGACCCAGAGGTCGAGGCCGATACAGGCCGGGATGAGGAACAGGCTCAGGATCAGACGCAAAATGGGAATTTCGGACACCATGTCCTGGGCGGTCCAATACAGGCCCAAAAGCAGGGCATAGGCCAGGGCCGGGAGATGCCAGTATCTGGCCAGGGCCGTCCGCCACGCGCCCGGGGCGGCGTCCGGAGCCCCGCCGGAGATGGCCTGGGCCACGCGCCGCCGGTTGGCCAGGATCATGGCCGCCAGCAGTCCCCCCGTGAGCGCCCCGGCGCAGGCATGGACCACGCGGGCCAGGGCCGGGGCCAGGGCCGCCTGCTCCAGGATGGCGCTCGCCACGGCGCAGACCAGCCCGCCGTAGGCGATGGCCATGAGCCAGGCGTACAGGGTCCGGGCATGGGCGTCGGCCATGGGCGTGGGCCGCAGGGAGGCGTTGTCCGGCGAGAGAAGACAGAAGGCGAACGCCCGGATCAGAAGAAAATAGGTCACGGCCACGATGACGATGACGGCCATGCCGTGTTCCGGGCCGTGGGAAGGAAAGACGGCCAGGACCAGGAGAAAGCCGACGAGGTAAAACACCGCCGCCGCCAGGCCGCGCACACAGGCATGCAGCAGGAAGGCCCGCAACCGCCAGAACCGGCCGGGGTCGGCCCCCCGGCGGTCGCCCCGAAGCCATGGCCCGGCCAGCCGTTGCGACCAGCGGGCGGCCCACAGACAGACGAGCAGCACCAAGCCCAGTTGCGCCAGGACCATGGCCAGATGCCCGGCGCCCCGGCCGTCCGTGAGGCGGCTTACGATCCCCCCGGCGTCCGACAACTCCGCCCGGGCCGCCTCGAAACGCCCCGCCGCCCGGACGGCGAACCCCCGGATTCCGGATTCAAGGCCATGAAACAGGACGATCAGGGCCACCGGCGCCTGTCCCGGCGGCGTCTCGGCCACGCGGGAGGCCGCAGCCTCGGCGCTCAGTTTTTCCAGCAGCAGCGTCCGGGCCTGGGCATCGGTCATGGCCGCCAGGCGGGCATCCGGGTCTGAAGCCACCGGGGGCGCGGCTGCGGGCGGGCCGTCTTTTTTGGACGCCTTCGCCGCAAAACCGGGCATTGAGGCCCCGGAGGCCGTCTGGCCCAAGGCCAAAAAAAGGGACACGGCGCACACGACAAGGATGGCCGCAGGCGACTGTTTCATGATGTCTCCGATAGGGCCTCTTCCTATGGGGCAGGCGGATTTCCCGCCGGACGCCTGCGGGAACGAAGCGTCGCCCATGGTGTCCGTCGCCATTTTGGCCTTCGCATGGCAAAGCGGGCAATCCGACCCCGCCTTGTTGTTCGCATGACTGGCGCGCCGTCCAGGGGGCGCGACGCTACCCAAGTTCCGGCGTGATGTTCCAGATGTCCCGGCAATAGTCCCGGATGGACCTGTCCGAGGAGAATTTCCCAAGCCGGGCCACGTTGAGGATCGACATCCGGGTGAAGCGGGCCGTGTCCCGGCAGGCCTCCATGACCGACGCCTGGCAGTGCATGTAGGAGGCGAAGTCGGCCAGGACCATGTAGTCGTCCTGGTACAGAAGATTGTCCACGATGGGCCGGAAAATGTCCCGGTCGCCCGAGGAGAAGGCCCCGGAGGCGATCATGTCCAGGGCCTCGGCCAGGACCGGGTCGGTGGCGGCGTAGGCCCGGGGATCGTACCCGTTGCGTTTGACCTCGATCACCTCCGGGGCGGTCAGCCCGAACAGGAAAAAATTCTCCTCGCCCACGCACTGGCGCATCTCCACGTTGGCCCCGTCGAGGGTGCCCATGGTCACGGCCCCGTTGATGCCGAACTTCATGTTGCCGGTCCCCGAGGCCTCTTTCCCAGCCAGGGAGATCTGCTGCGAAATGTCGGCCGCCGGGTAGACCACCTGCCCCACCCGCACGTTGAAATTGGGGATGTAGGCCACGGTGAGCCGCCCCGCCACGTCCGGGTCGCCGTTTATCACCTGGGCCACGTTGTGGATGAGCTTGATGATCCGCTTGGCCATGAAGTAGCCCGGCGCGGCCTTGCCCCCGAAGAGCACCGCCAGGGGCGAAAACTCCGCTCCGGGGTCGCGTTTTATGGCGCCATACAGGGCGATCACCCGCAGGATGTTCAGGTGCTGGCGCTTGTATTCGTGAAAGCGTTTGACCTGGACGTCGAAGATGGCGTCGGGGTTCAGGGCCACGCCCAGGCGCTCCAGGGCCAGCCCCGCCAACACGGCCTTGTTCTCGCGCTTGATCCCCCGCCACTGGGCCTGGAACCCGGGATCGTCGGCAAAGGCCTCAAGCCTGCCGATCTCCTCCTCGAACCGGTTGATCCAGGCCGGGCCGATGCGCGAGGTGATGCAGGCCGCCAGCCTCGGATTGCACAGGGCCAGGAAGCGCCTGGGGGTCACGCCATTGGTCACGTTGCAAAACTTCTGCGGCGTGAGGGCGGCGAAATCCTGCATGACGTGCGTTTTGAGCAACTCCGTATGCAGCGCGGCCACGCCGTTGACGGCATGGCTGCCCACCACGGCCAGATGGGCCATGCGCACGCTGCGCGGCGAGGCCTCGTCGATAAGCGACAGCCGGGCCGCCAGGCCCTCGTCGCCGGGATACGCGGCGCGCACCTCCTCCAGGAAGCGGCGGTTGATCTCGTAGATGATCTCCAGGTGCCGGGGCAGGAGGCCGCCGAAAAGCTCCACGGGCCATCTCTCCAGGGCCTCGGGCAAAAGCGTGTGGTTGGTGTAGGAGAAGCACTTCGTGGTGACGGCCCAGGCCCTCTCCCACTCCATGCCGTGTCCGTCCACCAGAAGGCGCATGAGTTCGGCCACGGCCACGGCCGGATGGGTGTCGTTGAGCTGGATGGCGAAGGTCGTATGGAAGGTGTCCAGGGGCTTGCCCAGCATCTGCTGCACGCGCAGCATGTCTTTGAGCGATGCGGACACGAAAAAATACTGCTGTCCAAGGCGCAGCACCTTGCCCTGGTAGGGCTCGTCGTTGGGATATAAAACCTTGGAGATGGTCTCGGAGAGGATCTTCTCCTCCACGGCCTTGCCGTAATCGCCGGAGGTGAACGAACCGAAGTCGAACGCATCCACCGCCTCGGCGCTCCACAGCCGAAGCACGTTGCAAAACGTCCCGCCGTAGCCGATGACGGGAATGTCGTGGGGCACGGCCAGAATCCGTTTTTCCGGGTTCCAGCGTACCCGAAGCCGCCCCCCGGCGTCGAGGAAGGTCTCGGTGCTCCCTCCCAGCCCCACCTCCTCGGCGAATTCGTGCTGCACGATCTCCCAGGGGAACCCCTTGCGCAGCCATTTGTCCGCCATCTCCATCTGCCAGCCGTCCCGGATGGTCTGGGTGAACATGCCGAACTCGTAATGGATGCCGTAGCCGATGGCCGGGACGCCCAGGGTGGCCATGGAGTCCATGTAGCAGGCCGCCAGCCGCCCCAGGCCGCCGTTGCCCAGGCCCGGCTCGTGCTCGCCGAAAACGATGGCGTCCAGATCCTGCCCAAGCATGGCCAGGGCCTCGCGCAGGGGCGCGGCGACGCCCAGGGCCAGGATGTTGGACCCAAGCTGCGGGCCGATGAGGAATTCGGCCGACAGGTAGGCCACGGCCCGAAGGTCGAGCGCCTCGGTGATCCTCTCGATGCCTGCGTTCCAGGCCTTGAGCATGCGGTCGCGCACGCTGTAGGCCACGGCGCTGTACCAGTCGTCGGGGCTGGCCGTGACCGGGGTGTTGCCGCTGACGTAGTACAGGTTGTCGAGGACGGCCTGCCGCAGACCGGGCGCCGTGCAATCCGTCCGGACATCGAGGCAGGACTTCTTTCCGGGGCCTTTGGGCATGGCTGTCTCCTTCTACCAGGGCGAAAGCGTAAAGGGGCTGGAGTCTTTGACCGCCTCGCCCGGGCGCCGGTTGGCGATCTGCACGAACTGCCCGGCCCATTCGTCGATGATGACGCGGGCCTCGCCGTACCAGGTCAGGGCGTTGAGGTTGATGGGCGCGACCTTGCCCTGCTCGCGGTCGGCAGCCATGGCCAGCACTTGCCTATCCTTGCTGTTGATGATCTTGGCCTCGAAGGCCACGGTGCATTTGGATTCCGACCCCTTGGCCGCGGCCTGAACAGCGACTCCGGACCCATAGGGCGCGACAAGCGAGAGGGCCTCCATGACCACATGGCTGGGCACGAGTTCGGTCATGGCCAGCTCCAGGGTCAGGGAATCGGGCGTGGGGGCGTCCACGATCCTGAAGCGATTGTTCGCATCGGCCGCAAAGGCCTTCCGGAAGGCGTCGCGCATATAGGCGGCGACCTCGGCCACGTCCTTTTGCATGTCGGCGCTGCGGACGGACTGCTGCCACCAGGTCGAATTCATCAGATAGGACGTATTGACCTTGGCGATGTACAACGTCGTGTATTTTTTCCATTCCGCTCCGGATTTGACCCAGACCTTCTGGAACGGCAGATCCTCGCGGTTGGCCATCTGATCCATGGGGACGAATCCTGCGCCGGCCGACGGTTTGGCCTTCATGGACTTGCAGCCCGCCCCTGCGCAGAGGGTCAAGGCCAGCAAGACGAAAAACAGACGCCGCCACGATATGGTCATGCCGTTCTCCACAGTGTCCCCGCTCGGGACTGTCGTTGGTGTTCATTTGTATTTTTTACACTTCCGTCAACCATGCATCACGGCTTCTTCCCACCCTTGCCGCCCAGGCGGTCGGAGAATCCCTGGATGGTCGTGTACAGCACCGGCACGATCACCAGCCCCAACACCGTGGCCACGATCATGCCGCCCATGACCGCCGTGCCCATGGTGCTTCGGGCCGCGCCGCCCGCCCCGGTGGCCATGGCCAGGGGCGCCACGCCCAGGATGAAGGCGAACGAGGTCATGAGGATGGGCCGCAGCCGCTGGGTCGAGGCCTCCACGGCGGCGTCGGCCAGGCCAAGCCCCTGCGCCCGGCGCATTTTGGCGAACTCCACGATCAGGATGGCGTTTTTGGCGGCAAGGCCGATGAGCACCACCAAGCCGATCTGGGCGTAGACGTTGTTGTCGAAGCCGCGCAGCATCTGAAATCCCATGGCCCCGAGCACGGCGCAGGGGATGGACAGGATGACCGCAAAGGGGATGGACCAGGATTCGTACTGGGCCGACAGCACCAAGAAGACCAGCACCAGGGCCAGCCCGAAGACCACCGCCGACTGGGCCCCGGCCTTTTTTTCCTGGAAGGCGATGCCCGTCCATTCGTAGCCGAAGCCCTGGGGCAGCTTTCCGGCCGCGTCTTCAAGGGCCGCCATCAATTGCCCCGAGCTTTGCCCCGGGGCCGTGGCCGCGCTGAACTCCACCGTGCGGTACAGGTTGTAGCGCCGGATGTATTCCGGCCCCTTGATCTCCGAGACCGAGCCCAGGGTGGACAGGGGCAGCATGTCGCCGTGCGCGTTTCGCACGAAAAACCGGCCGATGTCCTCGGGCTTGGCCCTAAAACGCGGCTCGGCCTGGAGCATCACCCGGTAGGTACGGCCGAATTTATTGAAATCGTTGACGTACAGGCCGCCCAGGTAGGTCTGCATGGACTCGAAGACCGACTCCAGGGGCACACCCTGGGTTTTGACCTTGGCCCGGTCCACGTCGAAGAAAAGCTGGGGCACATTGATGCTGAAGTCCGTGAAAAGCCCGCCCACGGCGGCATCCTGCATGGCCGTCTCCCGGAAGCCGCGCGCTGCGGCGTCGAGCCCGGCCAGATCGCCGCCGCCCCGGCTCTGCAACTCGAAGGTATAGCCGCCGGTGGTGCCCATGCCCGGGATGGTGGGGGCGTCGATGACGTTGATGCGGGCCTCGGGGATGGCGGCGAACTCCCGTTGCAGCCGGTCCATGATGGCCGACACCGACAGGTCCGGCGTGTTGCGCTCCTCCCAGGGGGTCAGGATGGGGATGATCATGGTGGTGTAGGAGGAATAGCCGCCGATGAGCACGTTAAATCCCCCCAGGGTGAGCACGTCCGCGATCCCCGGGGTGTTCATGAGCACGGCCTCGGCCTTGGCCGTGGCCGCGTCGTTGCGCCCCAGGGAGGCGGCCTCGGGCAGGGAGATGTTGACGAAGAAATAGCCCATGTCCTCGTCCGGCACAAATCCCGTGGGCAGAACCTTGAGGATGCCCGCCGTGCCTGCGTAGACCGCCCCAAGCACGGCCAGGGTCAAAAAGGCCAGCCGGATGGCCCGGCGCACGATGCCGCCGTAGCCCCGGGTGACCACGTCGAAGGCCTTGTTGAACCCCCGGAAGAACCAGCCCAGGGGGCCGCCCGTGCCCGTGCCCGCCGGACGCAGCATGAGCGCGCACAAGGCCGGGGAGAGCGTCAGGGCGTTTATGGCCGAAAGGGCCACGGAGATGGCCACGGTCAGGGCGAACTGCTGGTACAGCCGCCCCGTGGTGCCGCCCATGAACGAGGCGGGCAGAAACACGGACATGAGCACCAGCGAAATGGCCGCCACCGGCCCGGCCACCTCGGCCATGGCCGCCTTGGCCGCCTCCTTGGGGGAGAGTCCGCCGTGGTCGATCTTGTGCTGCACGGCCTCCACCACCACGATGGCGTCATCCACCACGATGCCGATGGCCAAAACCAGGGCGAACAGCGTGGTGGTGTTGATGGAGAACCCGAAGATGTTGAAAAAGGCGAAGGTGCCCACCAGCGACACGGGCACGGCGATCATGGGGATGACCGTGGCTCGCCAGTTCTGCAAAAAGACGAAGACCACCACCAAAACCAACGCGATGGCCTCGAACAGGGTGTGGATGACCTCTTCGATGGAGGCCGTGACGAACTTCGTGGTGTCGTAGGGGATGCGGTATTCCATGCCCGTGGGGAAAATCGCCGCCACCTCGGCCATGGTGGCCCGCACCTGCTTCACCAGTTCGATGGCGTTGGCCCCGGGCAACTGGTAGATGATGATGGTGGAGGTGGGCTGGCCGTTTAAGCGGGTGAAGGCCTTGTAGCTCTGGGCCCCAAGCTCCACCCGGCCCACGTCTTTGATGCGAACGATGTTGCCGCCCTCCTGCGCGCGCAGGATGATGTCGGCGAATTCGGCCGGGTCGGTCAGGCGGCCCTTGACCTGGACGGTCATCTGGAAGGGCGTGTTTTCCGGGGTGGGCGGCTGCCCGAGCTGTCCGGCCGGGGCCTGGATGTTCTGCTCCCGCAGGGCGGCGGCCACATCCGAGGCCGTCAGCCCAAGGTTGGCCAGCTTGTCCGGGTCGAGCCAGACGCGCATGCCGTAGGTCAGATCCGCCACCAAAAAAACGTTGCCCACGCCGGGGATGCGGGCCAGGGCGTCCACGATGTTGATGCGGGCGTAGTTCTCCAAAAACAGCGAATCGCGGCTGCCGTCGGGAGACAGGAGATTGACGGCCACCACCATGTCCGGGGTCTGCTTTTTCACGGTGATGCCCGAACGGCGCACGTCGTCGGGGAGCTTGGGCTGGGCCAGCTGCACCCGGTTTTGCACGTCCACGGTGGCCAGTTCCAGGTTGCGGCTGATGTCGAAGGAGATGTTGAGGGTCATGAGCCCGTCGTTGGAGCTGACGGAGTTCATGTAGATCATGTCCTGGGCCCCGTTGACCTCCTGCTCGATGGGCGCGGCCACGGTCTCCTCCACCACGGCGGCCCCGGCCCCGGTGTAGTTGGCCTGGACCTGGACCATGGGCGGCGACATGCGGTCGGGATACTGGGCCACGGGCAGGGTGAAGATGGAGATGGCCCCGATAAGGGTGATGATGATGGACAAGACCGAGGCGAAGATGGGGCGTTCGATGAAGAAATTGACCATGGGATGCCGTCGCCTTCAGGAAGAGAGGTTACGGCCCGGGGCGCTGCGGCCGGAGGAACGGGAGAACGCCCCGCCCCTGCTTTCAGGCGCCATCGGACCAGGAAAACAGCCGGGCTAAACGTCCCGCCCCTGCCCGGTCACCGGATTCGTGGCCGAAAGACGGTCGGCTCAGTTTCCGGCAGGCTTGGCGGCGGCGGGCTGCCCGGCGGCCTGGGTCTCGGATTGGGCCGCGACCTTGATTCCGGGACGGATCTTCTGCACGCCGTCGACGATAACCGCGTCGGTCGGCGCAAGTCCCTTCAAGACCGCCACCATATCCTCCACCACGGGGCCCAGGGTGACGCTTTTGGCCTCGACGGTCCCGTCCGGGCCGACCACGTATAGGGTCTTGACCCCCTGGACATCCACGACCGCCCGCCGGGGCACGCACAAAACGCCCGCCAGGGTGTCCACCAGGGCCCGCACCTTGGCGAACTGGCCGGGCTTGAGAATGCCGTCGGGGTTGGGAAAGCTGGCCCGTACGGGCAGGGTGCCGGTTTTGGAGTCCACGGCCCGGTCGGCCATCTCCGCCTCGCCGGTGTGGGGATAGATCGAATCGTCGGCCAGAATCAGGGTCAGTTCGGCCTTTCCGGAGGATTTTCCCTGTTTTTGGGCCTCCACCATGTCCTTGACCAGGAGCAGGTATTCGCGCTCGCTGATGTTGAAGTCCACGTAGATGGGATCGGTGGAGGAGATTTCCGCCAACAGGGTGTTTTCGCCCTTGCCCACCAGGGTGCCGGGCTTGACCAGGGATTTGCCGATGCGCCCGGAGATGGGGGCCACGACCTTGGTGTAGCTTAAGTCGCGCCGGGCGGTCTCAAGCTCGGCCTTGGCCCGATCCGCCTGGGCGGCCATATCCTTCTGGCTGGTGACCTTGGTGTCGTATTCGTCGCGGCTGATGGCCTGCTGCTTGAAAAGGGCCTCGAACCGGGACAGGTCCGTGGCGGCCTTGGCCAAAAGGGCCTGCTGGCGGTCCAGATCGGCCTGGGCGCGTCTCATGGCCTCGTCGTACTGCCGGGACTCGATCTCGAAAAGGACGTCCCCGGCCTTGACCAGGGAGCCTTCCTCGAAAAGGCGCGTCTTGAGGAACCCTTCCACCCGGGCCCGTATCTCCACGGTCTCCTTGGCGTCGGTGCGGCCCACGAACTCGCCGAACACCGGCACGTCGCGGCTCACCGGGGCCATGGCCCTGATCGGCACGGCCGGGGGGGCCTTCTCGGGCGCGGCGGCCTTTTTCGCATCTTCATCGCCCCCGCAGGACCACAACATCAGAAGTATCGAGAACAGGAAAACCAGGGTCGGAGAAACGGATCTGAAACGCGGCGACATCATGCGGGCTCCTTTTGGAGGATACTCGGGCATCGTTTTTTTCCTTATCCATGCAAAACGAAAATTTGACGCGAAAAATACGCGCAAAGGACATGCACCCTACTGAAATAATACCAGAGCCCTATGGAAAGGCAATGAAAATTCCACTCGCCTCCGCCACCCCGCCCCTCACTTGCCGACGGCCGCCCGGGAGGCGCAAGGCGGAACGCCCGGCAGGCCCTCCCTGATCCGGGCCGAAAAATCGTCTGCATCCCCGGCCGAGGCGGCCTTGCCGTTCACATGGCTTGCGGCCCGAAGGGCCTCGAAGGGCAGGGCGTCGTCCAGGGCCCCCATCTCGTAGGCGTAGCGGGGCGCATAGCCTGAGAGCAGGATCTTCCAATTGTACCGGGCCTTGCCGCCGAAGGCCCGCAGGTGCCGCACCACGTTCGTGGTGCAGTTCGTCGTCAGCGTGTTGTAGAACTCGGGCGTCTCGTGCAGCCGGTTTATCTCCTTGACGTATTCCATGAAAAGCAGGCGGGCGTTTTCCGGCGTCATGCGCGTCCTATAGATGTACACGTCTTCCGGAGGGTTGCGGTAACCGGTGCGCAGGCGGATCAGATCCCGTTCGTCGGCGACCACATAGGTCAGTTCGTACTGCTTGAAAAAGCCCTTGACCGACGAATAGGCTTCGCCAACCTCCTTGCGCGTTTCGATGGACAGGCACAGATAGTCCCTCCCCCCGAAGCCGAAGCTCACCATCACATGGGCGATGGCGTCGCCCATCCAGTAGACCGCGATCAGGTCCACGGAATCAAGCGTCTTGAGGTCGAACGCCTTGTCGTAGTAGCCCGGTTTGTAGTCGGTTTCGGTCGTGTAGGCGAAATGGCGGATGTCATGCACCGTGACCAGGTCGCCTTGCACCTGGGCGAAGGGAAGCACGGCCACGTCGCGCTGCCAGTCGCGGACGCCGGAGGCGGGGATGGCGGCCCACCACAGGGAAAAACCCGCCAGCGCGGCCGCAAAGACGGCATAGGCCACGGCTCGCCGCCGGATGCCCGCAAAAATCAGGACCGCCGCCAGGACGATGCCCGCCGCCAGGGCCGTTCTCCCGGTCTGGCCGGGGATGTCCGACCAGTAGGCGGCCAGGCTGGCCCAGACGGTCGCCAGGGCCGCCACGGCGGCGGCCGCGAGGCGCGAAAGCGCCCGCAGCGCCTTCATGGGCGCCCCGTCCCGGCCTTTTCGCCTGTACGGGGGGCCTCCCCGAGGTGCTCCAACAGGATGCGCCGCACCTCGCGGATGGCCAGGGGATGCTCCTGGGCGTTGTGGCCGGAATACACCACAAGCTCCGACGCGGCCCCGTCCAGGTGGGAGCTCGCATAGGGAACGACGCCGTCCGTGCCGCCGGGCTTGGCCTCGCGGTCGTTGCCGATGATGGAGTGGTAGGGAACCTGGATTTGGGCCTCCACCAAATACGCGAGGGCGGGGTTTTTCGGAGACAGGGAATCGATCCCCGTGGGCAGGGAATCCAGGTTGTGCATGGCCTGCGAGGCATGGGACGAACGTTTTTTCGCCAAATGGGCGAAGGCGCCCGCCGTCGATTTGACGAGCGTGGCGGGCAGGGTCACCAGGGCCCGGCCGATGCGGCCGATGGCGCCCAGGGCCATCCCGGCCCCACGGTGCGGCGTGGCGATGAACACCACCCGCGAAACGGCAGGCTGCGGCTCGAAGAAAAACAGCCTGGACAAAAACGCCCTCTCGTCCGGCGTGATGTCCATGTCCTTGATGTCGACATCGGAGAACATGTCCCACAGGTGCGTGCCGCTGGACTGCGCCATGGTCTTTGTCAAAAGCCCCCCCATGCTGTGCGACACAATGACCATCTTGTTGAACTGGGCATCCTTGCCCTCGGGGTCGAAGGTCATCCGCACCTGGGTGATGGAATCGCGCAGGGTCGCCGCCGAATACAGCACGGGATTGCCCGTCGGGTACTTGAAAAACCAGAACTGGTAGCGGCGGCGCAGGACCGGATCGCCCATGAGGCCGTTGAGCATGCTCAGCCAGGTGCGGGGGGAGGACATGAGCCCGTGCACGAAAATCACCGGAATCTTGTCCGGCTGGTAGGGCTGCAACATGTACAGGCCCTGCTGCGGGGCCGTAGCCTCGGGGTCCGTCAGGCCGGTTATTCCCTGCGGCGAGGGGGCGTTGGCGACCATGTAGGCCAGGGGCGTGGTGAGGTCGATCTCCAGGGGCATGGATACGTCGCCCAGCCGGATGGAGTCGGTCTCCATGGGATCGTAGAGCTCGAAATCGGCCGTGAAGGCGTTGCCGCTCACCCGTTCCGGATTGATGCGCAAAAACGCGGTGGCCGCGTAGGTCTGCTCGATGGTCGGAAGGTACTTGTCCTCGGGCCGGGCCGTGTCCCGCTCCTGCTGCTTCCGGATGAGGGCCACGGGAACCCCGAGCCCCGGATTCACATTGTACGTCTCAAGCCCCCCCACCTCGTATTCGTAGGCCAGCTTGAACCCGGCGAACTCCTCGGGGTTCCAGGACAACTCGGAAAACCTCCGGTCGAGTTCGATATGCCCGACCAGGAGCCTGAGCTTGCGGCCCTGTTCATACCGCAGGCCGGTTTCCCGGGCATACAGAAGATATCTCGCCAGGGAGCTGTTGTAGAATTGCGCGGCCAGGCGCGAATACGGGTGGTACAGGTTGCCTCGCGGGTTGTCTTTGAGGCTCAGGAGGTACAGGTAGGCGTACAGGGCGCACGACAGACGCCTGACGGCGGCGTCTTCCGGGACGGCTTTGCTCCGTTCGGCCTCCAGGTGGCAGATCTCCATAAGCGCAAAAAGCGTATCCCCAGAGGGGTCGTCACGGTATTGCGCGTCGAGCATGATGATGAGCCCGAGGGGGTCGCTTTTCCAATAGTCTTCCAGATCCCGCTGTTTGAGGAAGGCGAGGGTGCGTTCGCTGGGCCTGCTGGAAGAAAGCGCACTGCGATCAAACGACTCCACCCTCTTGCCGGGGTCCACCCGTTTGACCGTGACGCCAGCGCACCCGGCGGCCAGGGCGGCGACAAGCACGACGGCAAGAACGGCTCCCACATGCCGGGACATGGCGTTTTTGCGGATGCACCGTATAAGCCAAACGCAAACCGATTGCATACCCATGTTCCCCCGCTTTCGCTCCTTCGCATTGCCAGGCCCTTAACAGATCAACATTCCCCGGAAAATGGGTTTACATCGCGTGGCCGCCCAGTATCCTTGCCGCCTGCAGTTCCTGCAGGAGCTCGTCTTCGGTGAAGGGTTTCTTGATAAAGCATTTCGCCCGGTTTTTATACAGGGAAATGTTGATGTTATCCAAATCAGTATGGGCCGAGACCATGACCAGGTTGAATCGCTGCTTCTCGGAGATATGGCTCTTTTCTTCGGCGTCGTGGAACAGCTCCACGATGTCATGCCCTTTGAATCCCGGCATCTCGATGTCCATGAACACCGTATGGAACGGCGCCTGCCGAAGATGCTGGGTGAAGAGCTTCAAGGCCTCTGTGGTGCTGGTGGCGGAAAAGCACCGGGCATACCGGGCCAGGTAGAACGTCAGGATCTGGCACATGGCCAGATCGTCGTCGACAATCAGGAACTTCATGGCCCCTCCTTTCTCGATGACTCCGGCTTCCTCGAATATCGGCCTCATCCTGGCCGATATTCGATTTTCAGCAGCCCCCGGGCCTCACAGAGCTTTTCCAGGGAAGTCCGCATGCCCGCCATATTCTCTTCCCGCGCCGCCCTTTCCAGGGCGTGGCTCAAGGTCGACAGGCCGGACATGCCGTAGGTGGCGGCCGTTCCCTTAATCGTATGCCCGATGCGGCGCAGGCCGTCCCAGTCTTTCGCCCCAAACCTGGACCGGGCCTCGTCCAACTGCCTGTCCACAGATTGAAAGAACACGGGCAGCAGTGGTTTGAGCGCCTCGGGAATGTGTTCGACAAGCCCCGGCCCCGCGTCGGCCGGGGGGGCGGGCGACGTTTCGCTTTGCGCGTCGGACAGGGCCGTGGCGGCCTTAAGCCCGAGCACCGCGAAAAGGTCGCGCTTCGTCAGCGGCTTGACCAAAAAACCGTCACACCCGGCCGCCAGGCATCTGGCCCGGAATTCGGGCAGGGCGTGGGCCGTCAAGGCCAGGATGCGCGTCGGCGGACGGCCCGTTTCGCGCTCCAGGGCCCGGATCGCCCGGGTGGCCTCAAGGCCGCCCATCCCGGGCATTTCGATATCCATGAACACCACATCGAAGCGCTGCGCCCGGCACTGGGCCACGGCCTCCTCCCCCGTGGCGGCGAAGGCCAGCGTCACGGGGGCGTCCTGCAGATACAGCCGCATCACTTCCTGGTTTGCGGCCACATCCTCAGCCGCCAGAACCCGCAAGGGCGTTTGGCGAGTCGGCGGCCTCGGGAGGTCGGCCGGGTTGGCAGCGGCAGGCGGCGGGCAGCAGGGCAGGGGCAGCTCGACAAAAAAGGTCGTCCCACGGCCCGGCTCACTCTCAAGCCAGATTTTTCCGGCCATGGCCTGCGCCAGCCTTTGCGAAATGGCCAGCCCGAGCCCCGAGCCGCCGTGCCGGGTGTGGACCGTGGGATCGGCCTGGGTGAATTTGTCGAAAATCGCCTGCTGCCTGTCCTTGGCGATGCCCTCCCCCGTGTCCGTGACGCAAAACAGCAGCCGCTGCACGTCGTGGACATCGGCCGATACGCTGACGCACACGTCTCCGGAGGGGGTGAATTTGACCGCGTTGGAGGCCAGGTTCACAAGAATCTGCTTGATCTTGGTGACGTCTCCCAGCCGCCAGAGGCCCGCCCCGGGGTCCAGGCGCACCTCGAAGCCCAGGCCTTTTTTCTCCGCCGCCGGGCGGACGATGGCGGTCACATCGCGCAGCATGTCCCCAAGCGTAAACGGCTCCGGATCGATGTCCAGTTTTCCCGACTCGATCTTGGAGAAATCCAGGATGTCGCTGATAAGTTCCAGCAGTTGCCCGCCGGAGACGGCCAGGTTGGAGACGTACCGCTTTTGGCGGGGGGCCAGGTCCGTTTCCTCAAGCAGCTCGGTCATGCCCAGGACGGTGTTTAAGGGCGTGCGAATCTCGTGGCTCATGTTCGCCAGAAAATCCGACTTGGCCCGGTTGGCCTCCTCCGCCTGCTCCTTGGCCGCAAGCAGCATGTTTTGGGCCTCGACGCGATCCGTCACGTCGTTGATCATCCCTTCAAGATAGGCCGTGCCGCCGTCCGCCGCCGCCACCCCCGCGCCGTGATCCTCCATCCAGCGCCACTGCCCGTCCTTGCGCCGGATGCGATATTCCAGCCGATAAGGCGTGTTGGAGGCCACCGCCTGGTCGGTCTGTTTGCGCACGCCCGCCAGGTCGTCGGGATGCACAAGATCCAAAAAACAAACAAAGCCTTCCAGGAAATCCTCCGTGGAATATCCCGTCAGGCATGCCGCATAGTCATTGAGATACAGGATGGAGAACCGTTCGTCGTTTTTCACGAGGTAGACGATGCCGGGCATGCTCTCGGCCAGGGCCCGAAACTTCTCCTCGCTGCTGCGCAGGGAGTCGGTGGCCTCCTCCCGCTGGCGTATCTCCAGGGTGAGCAGCTCGTTGGCGCGCAGCAGATTGGCCGTTCGCTCCGACACCCGGGCCTCCAGCGTGAGCGTGGCGTTTTCCAGGGCCCGGATGTGCATGGCCCGCTCCCGGCCGAGCCGGTCCAACTCCTCCAGATGGCTTTCCAGCCGCCCCAAAAGCCCCCGGAAGGCCTCGCTCAATCGACCGACCTCGTCGGCCCGACCTTCCGAGAGCATGGCCAGGGCCTCACGGCCGCGCTGGTCGAGCACGAATTCCCGCTCGGGCAGTCCCGTGACCAGCTCCATGAGCTCGACAACGGGCTTGGTGAAGCGCCGCAGAAAGTACAGCAGGGTGGCGATGCCCAACAAGGCCGCCACCAGGACGATCTCCAGGAGCTCCCGGATAAGGCCCGTGGCGGCAGCCGCCAGAGCCTCCCCCCTGAGGCTATAGCAGATATACCAATCAAAGGGCTTGAAATATTCGACGAAAACGATCTCCTGGCCTGGCGGCTCCTGGCTTCCCGGGACCGGCCATGGAAAGAAGAACGGGACGCCGGGGGTTTGTGCGGCCGTCTTCAGGTGGGGCATGAGGCCTGTGGCCAGGGAATGCTCCAACGGCCCCCGGGGACTCGCGGGATGCATGAGGAGTTCCCCGTCGCCGCGCACCAGGAACAAAGAACCCGATCCCGGGAGACCGACCTCCTGCATGGTCCGGCTCACGTCCCTGAGAATGGCCTCGCGCTTGGAGGCCACGATGTCCTCCAGGCTGTCGATGGGTTCGGTCCTGGCGATGACCCATCCCCAGGCCGGGAAGGCGGAGGAGATGGCCAGTTGCTTGCGCAGGGGGCCGCCTGGGGAGGTCGGCCAGGAAATGACCGCATAATTCTCCTGGGCGTTGTCCAGGCGCTCGATCATGTCGGCGAAGGCATCCCCGCCGCGAATGTTGCGAAATCCCGTCAACGGCTTGCCGATCATGGCCCGGTCGGCCTGGGACAAACTGACCGCGTCCTTGTCGAACACGATGACATCCCGCTGCGGCGTCCTGTGATCGTCTATCCACGCCAAGGCCTGGCGCTTCGCCTGTTCTTCGGGGATCTTCCCCTCCTGGGACATTCGCGACAGGACGCCGAGGTGGGCCAGGACCGTGGCGTTCTCCTGTTGCAGGAGTTCCCGACGCTTGACGATGAACTCCACCTCGAAATCCACAAGCTGGTTATATTGGTTCTGAACATTCTGGGCGACCAGGCGCAGGATGTTGACGGCCGAGTTTTTTTGCGCCGCATAACTGGTCTCGGCGATGCGCCTCCAGGATGTGGCGGCGATCCCCGCCGCCATGACGGCGATGGTGGCGATGATCACAAAAATGATTTTCGCTGAAAAGGTATGGAACATGGTTTGGGATGTGCCTTTGACCGTCTATTTTCCAGCCGAATCCGGCTGTTCTGGATAATCCTCAATGACGCTCAACGTTTCCTGGGCGTCGCTTATGATGTCCACGGGAAGATGGAATCCGATGCGTTTGGCGACCGCGATGTTGACCCGCACGTCCTGGGGGTCGAGCAGGATTTGGCTGATGTCCCGTGGCCGCTCGCCCCTCAGAATACGAGCCATGGTCTCGGCGTAGAAATCCCCGGCATACCGGAAATCCGGCTGGGCCATGCTCATCATGGCCCCGGCGTTGACCTCGTAGAGGGTTCCCATGGCGAAGGTGGGGATGTTGCGGGCGAAAAGCGGCTCCAGAAGCCTGCCGATGCTTTTCATGTTCAGGCCGCGATGAATGGTCAGGTACACGGCGTCCACCTTGGCGGCCAGCTCCTCATGGCAGGCCAGGACGGCCCCTTCGGCCGCCTCAAGGGTCACGCCGGAAAACGGCGCCTCGCAGGTCACCAACTCGAACCCGAGTTCCCGGGACAGGGGCTCGATCTGGTCCATGCCCGCATAACTGATCCCTTCCCGGGAATGCTCATAGACCACGCCCAGCCTCTTAAACCCCACGATCCTTTGGAACAGCCGGACCTGCCGGGCGTACCGGGTGGGATCGACCCGGGCATGCACATGGTCGTGGCCGGAATCCTCGGCGCTGGCGACAATCCCCGAAAACAGGGCGTTTGACGTGGAGCAGACCACAACGGGGATATCGTGTTCGTCCGTGGCCAGATCCTGACCGGCCCAGGTTCCCAGGGCCAGGACCAGATCCAGGTCGCGCCGGGTCGTGGCCCGGCTTATGAAATCGGCCCGCCGGGCCTGGCGCAGGTCGTCTTTCCACTGCGCCGTCCAGAAGGCGTCGGCCACGAACTCCAGATAGTCGCTGTCCGCCTGAGCCAGGCAGGTCCAGACCGACGCGGAGTCCCTGGCCGTGGCCAGGCATTCCCCGATGGACGGCTTGATCCATCCCAGAGCCGCCAAACGCTCCGCCAGGGCCTTGGTGACCGGGGCATAGTCGTTGTATTCGCCACCCTGATAAAACCCGATGCGCCATTTTTCCCCGCCGTTTTCATGCACGGGCTGATATTTCTGCTCTGCGGCGGCGAACTGGGGCAGCGCCAGACACAACATAAGGAGAGAGACGGCGGGTGAAATCCTGCACAATTTCATATCGGTTTCTCCATACGTTCCGCCGGACCCGCAAAATTCACCCAGCGTCGTCACGCTCGATGCGCCTGATACGCCAATAAGACAACAAGGCATAGCTTACGGAGAAATAATGACGCAGAAGAGAAAACCAGACTCAACTCTGGGTGATGTTTTCCCTGGCGATATGGCTCCGCGCCGCCCGCGCTTCGCATGAAAACAACACGCATCTTGCCAACATAGCGAATACCGGGGTATGATTCAAAACAAGTCTCTCGTGTCGGCATTTCCAGGCGCGGCAAACCCATTTTTCCGAAAAGCCCATGCCCATGCCGCCATATGCCGCCGAATGCCCGCACGCGATACGCCGTGCAGAATCATCCGGCATCACCCCTTCCTGCTTCAACTTTTTCGGGTGGCCATTGTTTGCAGATGCCTAACCTGTAAACGGATACGGCTTCAACGCCGGAGGCGACCATGCAAAAGGCCTCGTCAACGTCCCACGCCGGAAGGCTGATCCTGGTCCTGGCCTTGGTCCTGGCCGTCCTTGTCGCCGTCACCCGGCCCGGGCCGGGTCTGGCCGCCGGAAACGGCGGCCCCACCGCCTTAGCCCCCACGGTCCTTTTGGCCCGGGTGGACGTCACAGGCGCCATTGGCGACATCCCCCTGCCGATCCATTCCGAGCTGGTGGACGGGAAAGGCCTCTCCTACGCCCTGGTCATCGCCACCCCCGGGCAACTCCAGGGATCAGGGATCGCCTACACGGCCCTTGACGAGGCCCCACCCCACACCCGATATCTCCTGGGCGCCGAGCGTCGGCCCGGCGCGCGCCAGACGGCCCGGGACACCGTGCCGGTCCTGTACGACGACGGCCGCCGGATCATCGTCCGCGACGCGCCTGGACGCACCGCAGCCCTGGTCCGCATGGGCCTGTCCCCCCGGCTGCTCCGGCAGATCCCCATCGACTATGCGATCTCCAAGGCCAGGAGAGAAACCGCCCGAACGGCCTTTTCCACACATCCCCAGGTCCAAGCCATGCTCGACAAGGTCACCCAAAAGGCGTTTTCCGACGCCATTTCCGGCCTCAGCGGCGAGACGGCGATCACGGTTGAGGGGGAGCCCTACACCCTCACCACCAGGCACACCTCCTCCGGCATCCCCATCACGAAGGCCACCCTCTACATTTACGAGCGACTACAGGCCCTCGGCCTCACGGTCTCCTTCCAGGAATGGACCAGCGGCGAGTACTCAGGGCGCAACGTGATCGGAGAATTGCCGGGACAGTCCAGTTCTTCGGGGGTCGTCCTCATGGTGGCCCACCTGGACAGCATCAACGACACAACCGACAATCCGGCCGATCCGGCCCCGGGAGCGGATGACGACGCCAGCGGCTGCGCGGCCCTTCTGGTTGCGGCCGGGATCATGAAAGACAACCGCTTTGAAAACGACATCCGTTTCGTCTTCACTACCGGTGAGGAAAACGGCATTCTTGGCAGCGCCGCGTATGCGAAAAAGCTTAAAGACGACGAAGAAGAGCTCGTGGGCGTTTTGAATCTGGATATGATCTCCTACAGCACCCAGCAAAACCCCGTACAAAACCTGCACACGCGCGCCGCGACAAATCCGACAGGATATCAGGAAGATATGGTTATCGCCAATGTATTCGTCAACGTTATCAACGGGTATGGTCTTTCTGACAGTCTCATTCCGGTCATACTTTCCGAGAATAACGACGAGGGGGATCACTATAGTTTCTGGGAAAACCAGTTTCCGGCGATCATGGCCATTGAGGACGACAACAACTTCAACCCGAACTACCACTGCAATCTGAATTTGGACCGTCTGCAATATTTGAATCTCGGCTACGGCACGGCCCACGTCAAGGCGTCCCTGGGCGCCGTGGCCCACCTGGCCATCCCCCTGTCCGGGCCGCCCGCGATCACCGGCCCGTCCCTGCTCCTCCTCGGGACCGGGGAGGAATGAGGGACAGGCCGTTTAAAGACACGACCCTAGGCCGCCTGGCGCTTGACCGAGGCCACGAGCGTGGGCACGTCGAGGATCAGCGACATGGACCCGTCGCCGTTGATGGTGGCCCCGGAGATGCCCTCCACGCTGCCGATGTAGTTGCCCAGGCTTTTGATCACCGTCTGCTGTTGTCCCACCACCTCGTCCACGGCCAGCCCGGCCCGTTCCCCTTCGTGACGGGTGACCACCACCTGCTCGATGGCCGGGGCGTCGCCCGGCAGCCCGAACACCTCCCGCAGCCGGATGTAGGGCACAAGCTCCCCGCGCAGGTGGATGGTCCGGTTGCGTCCCGACAGGCTTGCCGTCTGCCGCGACAGCTCCACGCATTCCTCCACCATGGACAGGGGGATGATGTAATGCTCCCCGCCGGATCTGACCTGCAATCCGTCGATGATGGCCAGGGTCAACGGCAGCTTGATGATGATGCGGCTTCCCGCTCCCGGTTCGCTCTGGATGTCGATCTTGCCGCGCAGGGAATCGATGCCCCGCTTGACCACGTCCATGCCCACGCCTCGACCGGAGACATTGGTCACCTTCTCGGCCGTGGAGAAGCCGGGAAGAAAGATCAGATTGAAAATCTCGGCGTCGGTCATCCGGGCATCGGCGGCGACCAGCCCCTTTTCCACGGCCTTGGCCCGGATCTTCTCCGGATTCATGCCCCGGCCATCGTCGATGATGCGGATGAGCACCTCCCCGCCCGCATGTTCGGCGGACAGGGTGATCGTCCCCACGGCCGGCTTGCCGCACTCCATGCGTTCCCGGGGCAGCTCGATGCCGTGGTCGATGCTGTTGCGCAACAGATGCACCAGGGGATCGCCGAGTTGTTCGATGACCGTCTTGTCCAGTTCCGTCTCGCCGCCCTCGGTGACCAGCTCGATCTGCTTCTGCATGTCCGAAGACAGGTCGCGCACCAGCCGCCGGAAGCGGCTGAAGGTGGTGCCGATGGGCAACATGCGGATGCCCAGGGTGTTGTCCCGCAGCTCGTTGGAGAGCCGCTCGATCTCCTCGGCCACGCCGGTCAGGGCCGGATGGCGGATGTCCCCGGCCAGTTGGCTCAGACGGGCCTGGGCGATAACCAATTCCCCCACCAGGTTGACCAGTTCGTCGAGCTTGACGGCGTCCACCCGCAGGCTGTGCACCGCCTCCTTCAAAGGGGTTTTGCGCGCGACTTTGGCGGCCTCGGGGGCCACGGGGGCCACAGGAATTGAAGCGCCGTTTTCCCGGGAGACGGCGTCGCCCGCCGGGGAGGACGGGGCCGCATCCGATGCGGGCGCGGCCTGTGGCGCGGCAAGGCCGTCCGGGGCCGGTGCGGGCAAGGCCCCAGCATCCCCGGCGGGCGACGCCGCAAGGGCCTGCCAGGCGTCGGAAAGCTCCCATTCCTCGACGGCCGAGATCGTGACCTCGGAGCTGTCGTCGAGAAAAAGAAACACATCCCGCAGGGCGTTCTCGCCCTTGTCCGTCGTCACCAGGACGGTGAACCGCGCCGGACAGGCGGCGGGGTCGAACTCGGAAAGAAGGGGCACCTCGGCCAGATCCGCCTCCACCCGGCACGCCCCCAGTCCCCGCAGTTCGTCCAGGATGGCCAGGACGCCTTCCGTCCGCCGGGGGGCGAAGCGGACGCGAAACGTGGCGGCGGCAGGGG